>JALDXL010000058.1:0-10069 GCA_032155045.1 Nitrososphaerales archaeon | reverse complement strand
AAAAAAAACCTTATAAAAAAATTATGTATTTAATGACTGAAATACTTTTTCTATCTTGTAATATTTCCCATAGAAGGAATTAATTGCTCGATGTTTGGAGGTATAGATATTGATGCAAACTCTAGCAATGGTGCATGCCATATTCCAAATCCAACCATAAATATAATAGCAAATATCAGTACACCCACAATTGCTTTAGGTTCTTTAACTCTAGACATATCTGGACTCTCATCTAGATACATTTTTTTGATAATCCATAAATAGTATCCTAACGATAAAGCACTATTTAATAAACCTGCGATCGCTAGATATGGACCCCAAGGTATTACTGTTCCACTATCTATTGCCGATTGAAATATTACTAATTTACTCCAAAATCCATTTAATGGTGGAACACCAGCTAAAGCCAACAAAGATATAGATAATGCAATTGCTGTGATCGGCATCCTTTTTGCTAATCCTGTATATTTTTCTAGACTATAACTTGCTAATGCTACAGCGACAGCAGCTATAGCTAAAAATGATGCTGATTTCATTACAGCATGATTTAGAATATGAAATAAAGACCCATCCAAGGCAGAGCTTGCATATGGAGCAAGCGCTAACCCAATCATAATATAACCAGCTTGAGCCATACTTGAATAAGCCATAATTCTCGGGACACTTTTTTGCAAAAGTGCACCTAGATTCCCCACTGTCATAGTAATCACAGCTAGAATCGCAAGAACTATGCTCCATTCCAAACCAAGCGCAAACATTCCAAATACTATTACTTTTATCGCTGCTGCAAATCCTGCTTTTTTTGTCCCTGCAGCAAGCAAAGCACCAATAGTACTAGGAGCACCTTCATACGTATCAGGTAGCCACATATGAAATGGTACTAGTCCCATTTTAAAGCCAAAACCTGCTACAAATAATCCAATAGCAAGATAAGAGATAGGAATAAAACCACCAATAGTACTTTGATTTTGAGGAAATGCAGAGATTTCGGCAAGTATTGATACGGATTCTCCAATATTTGTAGTGCCTGTGACTGCATATACAAATCCTATCGCTATAACGATTATTGCAGTGGAGAGGGCACCAAACATAAAATATTTTATAGCAGCTTCATTAGAAATTGGATCCTTCTTTGAAAAAGCGGCTAAGGCATAAGTTGGTATCGACATAAGCTCCCAAGCAATAAACAACATTACAAAATCAGTTGAATATGCGATCAAAACCATTCCGATTGTGGATAATAAAATTAATGAATAATAAGAAGAATAATTCGATATCCCTTTCATATAATTCCATGAAGATGCCGATACCATTATAGAAACAATTAAAAGAGAAATCGCAAAAAACGAACCAAACATATCATCGGCAATTACATCATTGCTAAAACTCAATGCTGGTAATGGCTCTCCAGCTAAAACTCTTGAAATTACTATAAGGATTGCAATAACAAGCGTTGCAAGAGTTATAAGACTAAATAGTTTATTTTTCTTTTTTCCTTTTTCCTTTTGGATAGCATCAATTATAGGAATACCCAGCCCAACTGCACCTAGTAGAATAATTATTATAATTGGAGTAGAAGTGATATCGAGCATTTTTTCCCTTCCTCTTTCCTCCTATAAAAATAGCATAATTAATACTATAATTATGCCTGCAGCGAAAACAAAAAGATATGTTTGAGCTACTCCTGTTTGCGTATATTTTACCCATTTTGAGAGATAGGCCATAGAATATTGTATTGCAGGATTGATCCCTTGTGCGACAATATTTTCAAAATATTTCCAAATAACATTAAATGTTTTTGCAGGTATCTGTACAAATCCCAAATATATCAAACTATTAAGATACCATCTATTATACAGAAAAACCCAAGCCTTCTGTATTAAAGGATATTGGGAAATAATATTTGGATCTTTTTTCCTCACAATATAGAAAACAATTCCTAACCCGGCACCTATTCCAAAAGCTACAAAAGATGCAATTAAAGCTATAGGATTTAGTGCTATTGCTGTTTCTTGGTTATTTTCATTGATAGCATTATGTACTCCTTCTCCTCCTATACCAAAAGAACTTGAAAGATAAGAAGACATTATCGAATGAATTTGTGCTTCAAAGACAAATCCAATTAATCCAATAAGAATAGTAGCAATAGCAAGAATTGCAAATGGAAGCCACATCAATGGGCTACCGTCGCCAATCTTATGATGAGATTCTTTCCTATTTTCCACCTCCTCGGCTGAATTAGAAATTATAGGTGCAGAAGAATTTGATGTATGGGAAGTATGTTGTTCAATAGATATTATGTGCTTACTTTTAGTACCGAAAAATACCATTCCTACCATCCTAAATGTATAGAATGCAGTCATGATTGCAATTATAAATGCAATGATGAAAAGTGCGCTACCTGAAGCCGATCCTGAATCCAACAACGCAGCAAAAATTGCATCTTTGCTCCAGAATCCAGAGGTTATTAAAGGAGCCCCTGCCAATGAAAGAGCCGAAAGTAACATAAAGATAAATGTTTTTTTCATATTTTTACGTAACCCACCCATATCAGTCATAAATCTAGTACCTACAGCATGCAATATAGCACCGGCTGCCATAAACAATGATGCTTTAAACATAGCATGACTCATTAAATGAAAAAATCCAGCAGTGTAGCCATCAACAAATTGAGTAGAAAGACCAGCTATTCCCAGCGCCATCATCATATAGCCTATTTGGGAACCTGTAGAATATGCTAATACTTTTTTTATTTCAGGATTAACGATAGCTTGAGTTGCAAGTAAGAAAGCGGTTATTGCTCCTATCCAAGCAACCACTTCAAAGAAGGTAGATGCATCAAAAGCTGCTAATGCAAAGAATAATGGACCGATTCTTGCCACCAGAAAAACCCCTGCTTTAACCATCGTAGCTGCATGGATCAATGCAGAAACAGCTGTAGGTCCAGTCATAGCTTCTAATAGCCATTCATTCAACGGAAACTGGGCTGATTTACCTATGGCACCACCAAAAAGGAGAACTGCAGCAGGTACTAACAGATTATGTTGCATCATAGTATGAGCCCAAGTTTGATCTGCTAATAATTCTTTGAAACCAAATGTTCCAGAATGCATGAATATCAAGAACATACCTGTAAGCATCATTATATCACCAGCTCTTGTCATCAAAAATGCCTTTATTCCTGCATGTGTTGGAGATGCCCACATTGCTATTCCTTTAACAATATGACCTTCTTTTCCAACATAATCTTTTTTTCGATCTGCATACCAGAATCCAATTAGAGCATATGATGCAAAACCAACGCCTTCCCATCCAAAAAAGACCATTAAAAGGTTATCTGAGAGTACAATTAATTGCATTGATCCTATAAAAAACAACATAAAAAACCAATATCTAGTCAGGTCTCTATCTCCATGCATATATCCTACAGAATAAACAATGATCAAAAATGAAATCCAAGCAACTAGATTAGTCATGATTATAGATAAAGGATCTGCTAGTGTCCCAGCTTTAATATTTAAAGCAGATATCCATGGTATTTGACTATGGGTTTCGCCTCCAACAGCGATTAGAGGAATTAATGTTGTTGCTAAAATAGCACTTATTAGTGCAAATCCAACTGCTGAAATATTTGATATTTTGTGACTTTTTTTTGCAATTGCAGGTATTAATGCAGCGCCAACAAAAGGCAAAATCCAAATTAACCAGACATTTATTGCAATACCTTCAAATCCTATTGTTTCTGTCATTTTTATCCATATTCCCCCTTATTTAGTGAATCTCCAATAAATTAGGCTTATTCATTGAATTTCCAATATCAGTTATATAGTGGTAGTTGTCGAAGGACAACATCTCATTTCCGTCTTTTAAATCAAACGTTGTGGGTTTTAAATTATTATTAATATTATCATGAACGAAAGGAAAAGAGTAGATAGTAGGTATGTTAGAGAAGATATTCTCTGCATAACCAATCACTGGGTTAATCATAGGATCAGGATAAACTCCAAGGAAAAGAGACAAAGCACCAATAAAAACCATTGGAATTATTGCATATCGACTAACATCAACTAATTTCTCATATTTAGATAATATCGGTCCAAAAAATATCTTTCTGTACATATTTAACAGATATGAAGCGGTTAATATTGTTGAGAATATTGCTAATGAAAACAAAACTATTCTAAAAGAATCCATGTTTTCGGTCCCGGTTTGTAGGGCACCATTAAATAAGATCCATTCTGCCATGAAACCGCTTGTTGGAGGTACTCCTATCAACGTTAATATTCCTATCATTGCAATGGTAGCTGTATACGGCATCTTCCTTGCAAGTCCACCTAAATTTGATATTCTTCTTGTACCTGTTCGCATAATTAACGCTCCAGCCATTAAGAAGAGTATTGTTTCACCTATTGCATGAGGTATCCACATCAAAGTACCTCCAGTGATACCTAACACACTCTGACTACCTAGACCAAAAATTATGTAACCCATATGACTTATACTTGAATATGCTAATAATTTTTTAATATCATCTTGCATTAAAGCCATTGCACCACCATAAATCATTGTGATCACTCCCCATAAGTTTATGTATATACTATAATCAGAATACGATGCAGATAGAAGATCTATCCAAATCCTCAATAAAGCATAAACTCCTATACCGCTCATTGGTCCAGCAATTAATGCTGAGACAGGTGTAGGCGATTCAGCGTAAACATATGGGATCCATATGTGAAGAATAAATACACCAATCTTAACTCCAATTCCTATAACGACTGCAAATACAATAAGGGTCATCCATTGTTGAGGAATTTTGGAAACATTTGTCTTAATTGTATCAAAATCGAAACCGCCTGCAAATAATCCCATGGCGAGTAAACCCAATAACAACAATACTGCTCCGACATGTGTCCAAAAAAAGAACATTAATGATACTCTTTTTCTAGTAGAATAACCATATAATGCGATTAGAAAGAATGCTGGAATAAGCATCAATTCAAAAAATACATAAAATTCAATTAAATTCGTTGCAAGAACTGTGCCTACCATTCCCATGGCAAATGTTAGAAAGAGAGCATAGAATAGACCGATCTGGGTGTTGATATAACTAACATGTGATGTTTCAATACTTTGTAGCGATTCTACTTGATTAGTGTTAATATTAGAATAATTTTCATCCTTTAAGTTACCGTTCTTCTCTGATGATGATCCATCAAGGCTATCAAAATGTCCTGCAATTTTCTTGACCATGTACTCTCTAGAAAATATGAAGATTACAGCTGATAATGCATATATAGTTATGGCAAATTGAGAACTAAATCCATCAAGTTTTAATCCGAAATTACCAAATTGACTCCAAGTATATGATTCTGCATAAAAAGGATTGGTATTTGAGATTGTAATTGCTGGAAAAATCAGTAAAATTGTAGATATACCTAAAATACCAAAGGTAAACCAGGTAACAATACCAATTCCTTTTCTTTTTGCTAAAAAATATGCTATTGGAGACATCAACAAAGGTAAGAAGACTGATGCCATTAGAATTCCAGACTCAGTAGCCAACTAAATTATGTCTCCTTTTAATACATTTATAATATTAAGAATATTTTGATAATTTTTTATACTCATTACATTAACCTCGTAAATTTTTGAATTCTGTTACGTCAATTTCTTTGTATAATCTGTACGCGATAACAATTATTGCTAGACCTACAGCAACCTCTGCTGCTGCAATAGCAATAGCGAACAAGGCAAATACTTGACCTTGTATGTCACCTAGATATCTTGAAAACGCTATTAAATTTAGATTTGCTGCATTTGCAATTATCTCTATTGCAAAAATCATCCTTATTGCATTATGCTTTACAATAAGTCCATATACTCCTATGCCAATCAAGATAATTGACACAGTAACAAAATTGATTAATTCAGTCATTCATCCATCACTTTTGCTCCTCTGTCTTTGTCTTTTGATCAAGATAGCCGTTTTTATAACTAGTGGTTGATGATGTATTTTGGGATGAAATATCGATTTCTTCTCTTCTCGCAAGGGACAAAGCTCCTATAATTGCTCCAGCAAGGGTTAGACCAAGTAATACAAATGGAAGTGAATAGTATGTCAACATCTCAGTACCTATTTTAGTAACAATCTTTTCCATTAAAGGACTAAATTGTGCTTTTGAGAATTCGGAGCTAAATAGGACAACACCAATACCTACCATCATCATTAAGGAAAATATTAAACCAGCTATTCGCCTTCCTCTATCTTCAGTAGCTGTAAATAGAGCTTGAGTTCTGACCAGCATCACAATAAATATGACTAAAACTGCAACTGCCCCAACGTAAACTGCAATTTGAAACATCGCGACAAATGGAGCATCAAGTAGAATAAAAAATCCTGCAATACCAAGCATTGAAATCGCTAAAGAAATCGCACCATAAATAATTTCACGGCTTTCGAGTGCGAATAATGCTGAACCAACTGTTAAAACTGATAAACCTATGAAGACTGCATCAGCCATGAGAAGCTCCTCGTTCATCAATTTTTATCTCTACAGTACCATCATATTTTGGCTTGACTGATAGCTGTGCTGGTGTATAAATCAAATGCTCTTTTGTAAAAGATGCTAATTCAAAATCATTAGTCATATATAATGCATAAAATGGACACGCATCCACACATAATCCGCAAAATACACATTTTCCATAGTCGATTTGAGGCATTATACTTTTTTTATTTTGTTTCCATTTTTCATTGACTTTTACCATTTCTATTGCCTCAGCAATACCCTCACAAGTTATAGCACATAATTGACATCCAGTACATTTTTCGTGAAACAAAATATGTCTACCTCTACTACCAGCAATGCCTACTCCCCTCTTTGGATCAAATTGGTACCCATCCCCTACAAATTTTAATTTCTGTTCAGGAAAACGTAAAGTAAAACGTTTAATGATTAAGTGTTTGGAACCTGATTCTATCGCTTTGATAAATCCAGTTGCAGTAGATGTTTTTTTAATAATAGATGAGGACATAAAATTATTGTAAACCTCCAGGAGTAATAACTCCGCCATATATAAGTGCCAAGACGATAAACATATTGATAAAAGAAAGTACTATTAATTTGTACCATCCTGTATGTAAAAGAATATCTATTCTGATCCTAGGGTTTATTCCTCTTGGTAGCAATATCAACATTATCATACCAAAAGTCTTTACTGTAAACCAGAAAATTCCGTTTACAACAACTGGATTATAAATTGTATCTCCTGAATAATTAGGGATAAGTTCTTGGGGAAATATCTGTGGTCCAATCCAACCGCCAAGAAACAGGATCACAAATAATGCAGCTAAAACGTATAATTTAAGATATGTTCCTAATTGTATTAATCCGTAAATCATTCCAGATGTTTCTGTTAGCCAACCTGCAACAATTTCACTCTCTGCTTCTGGCAAATCAAAAGGAACTCGTTCCAATTCTGCTAAAGAGGAAATATAAAATACAAATGCGCTAATTGGAGCAATCAGAAAGAACCAAAAAGAGTATTGTGATTCTACAATGTCACTAAGATTTAAAGATCCCGCTACCAGAACAATGGAGAGAGCAGAAAGAATGAAAGGTATTTCAAATGCAATCATTTGATGGAGTGCCCTAAGACCACCTATGAAAGGATATTTACTATTACTCGACCACGAAAAAAGTAATGCAAGTAATGGAAAAAATCCTAAAATAGCAAAAATAGCTAAAAGACCAACATCAAGGTTAGCACCAACCCATCCAGGAGCTACGGGTATTAGCGTTGTTAGAGCAGCTGCCGTTGCTACAAAAATAATTGGTGTACTCCAAAAGATCGGTTTATCGGCACCAGATGGAGCTATTATCTCTTTTGAAATCAGCTTTAGTCCATCGGCCATCAGTTGTAAAATTCCTTCAAACTTTCCGGCATATAACGGCCCCACCCTTAATTGCATTTTAGCAAGAAACTTTCTTTCAATAAAAATAGTTGCGGCTGCTATTAATGCAGCAAATACAAATCCTGGAAATATCGCAGCTCTAAAAATATCAGTATGAATAAGGAAATTAATTATTGGGATTGTACGTGTAGGATCTACAATCATAGAGAAAAATAGATATGGTGTAAGGACTTCTCCATCGGAATAGGGTAATGGAACATAAAATAGCACGATAAAAATTAATGGCAACCCTACTAATGAAACGATTACTATAACCCAAAATATTAACCAGACGAGAGAACCAACAAAATTACCAAATCTAAATTCTTTAGGAGCTGTAGCCATTTTATCTATCTGCCTCCACAGGCCAATAGTTTAATGCCCAATATATAGATGGCATATCCCCAAGTTTTGAACCTATTAATAGATGAGGCAAAGCTAAAATGTTCCTAAATGATCCTACTGATATCTTTACCCTGTAAGGTCTAGAAGAGCCATCACTAGCAATATAATAAGATAAAGCACCTCGACCTGATTCTACTCGTTTGTATGATTCACCTATTCCTCCTTTTGGATTTGATTGTAATTTTACTCTAACCTCTCCAGATTCGGGCATTTTATCAAGAAGCTGACGTATAATATGACAAGATTCACGCATATCTAAAAAGGGAACATATGCCCTTGCAAAAGAGTCACATGTTTTCATATATTGAACTTTAAAATCTATTTCATTATAAACGTCGTATGGTTCAACCTTTCTTACATCGTAAGGAATTCCTGATGCTCTTAGAACTGAACCTGTTACACCCAATTTTATAGCATTTTCCTTGGTTAATATACCTACATTTTCAGTCCTTTGCCTGAACAGAGGGTTGTTATAAAAGATATTCTCGTATTCTACCAGTCTTTTCTCAAAATAGGTTACATATTGTAAACATTTTTCCTTGAATCCATCTGGGATATCATTTCGTACACCTCCAGGAATATTAAAAGCATGGGTTACTCTAGCACCTGAAAGTGCTGCAAGCAAATCAATGAAGAATTCTCTATCACCTGCAGGCCACATAAACATTGTAGAATGCCCTAAGAATATTCCATAAATTGCGAGCCAATATAATGTATAAACCTGTCTATTAAGTTCTGATGCAATTGCTCTGATAAATTGACCTCTTCGTGGAACTTCTATTCCAAGTAGTTCTTCAACTGCAAGACTATAAGAATAAGTTATGTTAGTTGAGTCGTGAATTACTGGACGTTCCAAGTGAGGAATATTTTGAATATAGTTTCTGTATTCACACATTTTTTCCTCTCCTCTATGAACATATCCAGGATCAGGATCACAGTATACGATATAATCACCATCTACTTTAATAATAAACCGAAAATGACCAGAACCAGGATGTTGAGGACCTACGCTCAAAGTCATTAAATTTTCTTCAGCAGATTCGCGAACAATATCTAACCCTAATTTAGTGGTATCTTCTAATTTCTTTTCAAATGAATCGCTAAATTTATTGATCAAACTTGATTATCTCCCTTTAATCCTGAAATCTTTCCTTAATGGAGGAATGTCAGCCCAATCTTCAGGAAGAAGAAAACGTTCATTTCTTGGGTGTCCTTGAAAATAAACACCTAACATTTCATAAGTTTCTCTCTCATGATATTCTACACTATTAAAAATGGATATTAGTGAAGGCAACATAGAAGAGTTCCTATCAGTTTTAGTAGAAAGTGCAAATATAATAGGAGAAAGTTCCTCACGAGAATACGAGTTTAAATGATAAATAACTTCAATTGCATTCTCGTCTGGGTAATCAGTACCACAAACCGATTCAGCATGATCAAGACCCAATTCATTTTTTAAAAAAGATGCTACTTCAACAATATACTGTGGTTCAACAAGAATTTTGATTCTCCTAGGTTTGACGTAAAGCATTTGAACTTTATTTTGAAATTTAGAGGACAGTTCATTAAATAAAGAGTTCTCTAATTGTATGTTTGTTTCGACTTTTGGTGCTAATTCCGAACTATTCTCATCAATATTATTAAGAGCTATCATTTAATTTTAGACCTTTTTATTTTCTCTTGTAATAACATACAACCTTGAATTAA
>JALDXL010000057.1:0-10075 GCA_032155045.1 Nitrososphaerales archaeon | reverse complement strand
ATTAGTTATAATATCAATAATAATGATAATTTTCTGGTCTCTCTAAATCCAGCAAGATATTATCTTAAACCTGAATTCTTTAAAATTCTACATTTTAAGACTTGTTATATGATTCTAGTTATGTTCTAGTTATAATTAATTTCCATCATATTAAGTTAACAATATAATGGTTCGTTTTCAGTGAAAAATTTGAGTTAATACGAAAAATTTCAATAAATAACGATTCAACCAAGAGATAATGAATGATTAAAATTAATAAATCATGCGTAGAAAAATGAATACTAAACAGACTAGACGAACAATTAAATATATATAATAAAACTGATGCTATAGTTTAAAAATTTCATTATTGGAATAATATGTTTTTTTCAATTGTACAGTAATTAATATGGAATAATCTGAAAAATATTAATATGTATTAACAAACACAAATACCCTTAAATCGTATAAATAGAGACGAGAACTAGAAATTTTTAAAGTTAATACCAAATATATGATCTAGAGTAATAAGTTCTGAAGTTTTTGGAATAAGTGATTCAATAGAAATTTTTTCTACAATAAATAGATAATAATTTGAATAATGCAATGAATGAAAAATACTGTATTCCCAAATTATCTATATTTTTCAATTATAGCTTTGAAAAATTTATCTTTGAATTTCCAAATCACCATATAATCGAGGTTTTCTTTTTCTATTTAGGAATAGTTATATAAATGAAATTCTTTTTAAATAATATAGTTGGTTCCTAAGATTATTTTGTTAAAAAAACAACATCTAAAATACTTTAATAATATTTTAGATTAAGTTTTATCCAACTTATATTATAAGAAAATGAGGAAGAAATTATGGTTGAAATGATAGGAGCAAAGGCATTAATCGCTTCTTTAGAAAAAGAGAATGTAGAAATTGTTTTTGGCTTACCAGGTGGTGCTAATTTGCCTATTTATGATGAATTGGTAGATGCAAATTTTAGACATATTCTCGTTAGACATGAGCAGGCAGCTGGTCATATGGCAGACGGTTATGCACGAATAAAAAGGAAATCAGGTGTATGTATAGCTACATCTGGACCAGGAGCAACTAATCTAATAACCGGTATAGCTACAGCTCATGCCGATTCAATACCTATGATAGCAATAACAGGACAAGTACCGTTAGCAATGATTGGGAAAGATGCTTTTCAGGAGACTGATATAATTGGTATTTCTAATCCTTGTACAAAATATGCATTTCAACCTAGAAAAGCAATTGAAATTCCAGAAATGATTAAAAAAGCATTTTATATCGCTGAGAGCGGAAGACCTGGTCCTGTTTTAGTAGATATTCCAAAAGATGTCCAACAAGAAAAGGCAGAAATGGAATTTCCAGAACTAATCAAAGTACGAGGGTATAAACCTGCATTTGATCCAAATATCTCTCAGATTGAGAGAGCTATCGAGTTGATAATGAAAGCAGAAAAGCCAATTATAATGGCAGGAGGTGGCGTAATATTATCTGGAGCTTTTCATGAATTACAAGCATTAGCAGAGATATTAATGTGTCCTGTAGTCACAACATTTAAGGGAAAAGGAGCTTTTCCTGAAAATCATTATTTGGCAATGGGACCAATTGGAATGCATGGACATGCAGAGGCAAATAAAATAATAATTGAAGCAGATTGTATTATTGCTATTGGAGCTAGATTTTCAGATAGATCTGTAGGCAGATTTGATGAATTTGGTAAAGGAATGAGTATCATCCATTTTGATGTAGATCCTGCTGAAATTGGAAAGAACAAATCTGTTGACGTAGCTGTAGTAGGCGATGTAAAATCATCTTTAAGAACGATTGTAAAAATGCTCACCACCAAAGGTATTGGAAGGGATCCTGAGAATTTATGGCTCAAAAGAAGAAAAGAACTCATAGAATATTATACTAGCACGATAAAAGATTACTCCAGAGAAATTACCGCTAAAAAGACACTTAAAAAACTCAGAGAATTATTACCACCTGAATCAATAGTAACTACGGAAGTAGGTCAATGTCAGATGTGGGCTTCATTACACTTTGATGTTATTTCACCAGGCACTTTTTTTAGTTCAACAGGTTTAGGAACAATGGGATTTGGTTTTCCTGCATCAATTGGAGCAAAGGCAGCAAAACCAAGCGTTCCAGTTGTTGATATAGCTGGTGATGGTTCTTTTAGTATGACTGAAAATTCTCTTGCAGTATCCGTATTAGAAAAACTTCCAGTTATTGTATTTTTACTAAATAATTATATGCTAGGAATGGTTGCTCAATGGCAAAGAACCTTTTACAACCGAAGATATATGGGAGTTCACCAAAATAGATGTCCTGATTATGTCAAATTGGCTGAATCTTATGGAGCCCAAGGTATAAGAGTTCAATCCATGAGTGAATTGGATAAAGCTATAAAAACAGCAATAAACTCAGATGTTGCCACAGTCATAGATATTCCAATCGATCCTGAAGAAGATGTATATCCTTTTGTAGCACCTGGATCTGGGTTGAAGGATATGATAGTTGGAGGTTAATTAATTAATATGACATCTTCTTATTTATCAGATTCAGAATTTACTGAAGAAAGAACATTACCTTATAGAATATTGTCTGTTATAGTAGACAATAAACCAGGAGTACTTTTTAGAGTCACGAACCTATTTAGAGCCAGAAATTTCAATATAGAAAGTATCACGGTCGGAACAACAGAGCAGAAAGATATTTCAAGGATGACTATTGCGATACAAAGTGATTACAAAACATTAGATCAATTGGTAAAACAACTAAGAAAATTAATCGATATTATTGAAGTCAGAGTATTGGATACTGAAAATACCGTATTCAGAGAACTTGCGCTTATAAAGATGAAAGCATCCGATCCCACATCTAGAATTGAAATTACTCATTTTTCTAACATTTTTCGGGCAAAAATACTTGATGTGAATAAAGATTCCATGATTGTAGAGATAACAGGAACCCCTGATAAAATTGATGCATTTAAGAATATCGTGATTCCATATGGAATAATTCAAATTGCAAGAACAGGGATTTCTGCTTTATTAAGAGGGGTATAATGATGACTACTGAACTTGAAGCTAATTTTATTGATAATAACATAGATTCAAGTAAAATAAGGATTTTTGATACTACATTAAGAGATGGAGAACAAACACCTGGTGTTTCAGTAGATTCTGGACACAAAATCAATATCGCTCTTAAGTTAGACGAACTTGGAGTAGATGCAATTGAAGCTGGTTTTCCCATTGTATCAGAAGGAGAAAGAAAAGCTATAAAGACAATTGCCAAACAGGGTCTAAAAGCAGAAGTTTGTGGATTAGCTCGTTCTGTTCAAGCCGATATAGATGCTGCTTTATCTTGTGATCTTCAATATATTCATACTTTTATAGCTACTTCTGAAATCCACATGAAATATAAACTACACATGAACCAAGAACAAGTATTAGAACGTGCCTTTTGGGCAGTAGATTATGCCAAGAAACATGGTGTTCAGGTAGAATTTTCCGCAGAAGATGCAACTCGATCTGATAGAAATTTTTTAATCAAAGTTTTTAAGGCAGCTCAAGAAGCAGGGGCTGATAGAATAGATATTCCAGATACAGTAGGCTATGCTACGCCTTATTATATTTCTGATTTAGTAAAGGAAGTTTCAAAAAACATTTCCTTACCAATAAGTATGCATTGTCATGATGATTTTGGTCAAGCTGTTGCGAATTCAATTGCTGGAATTAATAATGGTGCATCATGCGCTCACGTAACCATTAACGGAATAGGTGAAAGAGCTGGAAATGCATCACTTGAAGAGTTTGTAATGTCATTACACTGTCTTTATAATAAAAAAACAAATATACAAACACAATTACTATTTGAGGTATCAAAATTTGTTTCCAATACAATGGGAATAATTGTGCAACCAAATAAAGCAATAATAGGAGAAAATGCATTTGGACACGAATCTGGAATTCATACACATGGAATTATTAATAATCCATTAACTTATGAACCTATTAGTCCTGAACTTGTTGGTCGAAAAAGATGGTTACAGGCGGGTAAACATGCTGGGGCTCATGGTATAAAAGCTATGCTGAAGGAATTTGGAATAAACCCTACAGATGATCAATTGCACAAAATTGTTGAACAGCAAAAAATTATTGCGGATAGGGGAAAATCAATTACTACTGCGGATTTATTGTCAATATCAAGTAAAATTATAGGTAATAAAAAATTTGAAGAGAAATTTAAATTACATGATTTTCACATTGTAACAGGATTAAACATAGTTCCAACCGCTGTAATACAGCTTAGCAGCGAAGGAAAAGAGTACATTGCATCAGAAGTAGGAGTTGGGCCTGTTGATTCTGCTCTAAAAGCAATTCAGAAAATAGCTGTGGAAGTTGCTAATATAAAAATAAGAGAATATCGACTCGAATCAATTACTGGAGGCTCAGATGCTCTAGCTGAGGTCTCAGTTAAGGTAGAAGATGATTTAGGAAATGTTGTTTCTGCTAGAAAATCAGGAGAAGATGTAGTTGTTGCTTCTGTCCAAGCAGTTATGGATGCAATAAACAAGGTTATGTTGAAGAAAGCTTTGGAATTATAGTATCTAAATTTTTTAAATCAAAACATAGTTTTATTTCAAAAATTGAATTTTATATTTATTAAAAACGATTTGTCCTAATTCAATAAAGGAAATAAAGAATTAATATTGCTCGCAATAAATATTATAAAAATATGAGGGTAGATCATATAGCTATCGCGGTTAACAATGTAGAACTTGCGCTAAAAAATTATCAAAATGTCCTTAAAATTGATAAAATAGATACTGAGGAGGTACCAAAAGAAAAGGTGCGGGTCGTTATGCTGAATTTAGAAGATACCAGGATTGAATTGATGGAACCGACAGCTGATGACAGTCCAATTTCCAAATTCCTCAAAGAGAAAGGAGAAGGTATACATCATATAGCCATAACTGCCGATAATATTGAAGATGATGTTGCTCGTGCCCAAAGTAATGGTATGAGATTTCTGGGAGAAATAAGGCATGGCTCATATGGAAGAAAAATTACATTTATTCATCCAAAATCATTAAATGGTGTCCTGACCGAATTTTGTCAATCTGTTCCAAAAGAATAAAAAAGAATATATGATGAATTGTTTTTTTTAATAAAAATTCACTTTTTATTTTAAAAAATATGAAAAATCTAAAAAATATGGTCTTTAATAATCATAATAAGTTAATTAATTTCTCTGAAAATTCACTGGTGGAAAGATTGCCTCCTATGTCCTTAGTCTTTTGATTCTGCTTTAATAAAGTAATGATTGCATTTTCAATTTTACTCCCTTCAGTAAATAAGGAAGGATCTTTAAATTTATCTCCAAGCCATTCTAACATCATTTTAATAGATAGAAATATCGAGGAAGGATTAGCTATATTTTTTCCAGCTATATCAAATGCAGCCCCGTGAACCGGTTCAAACAGTGAAAAGTTTTGACCTATGTTAGCAGAAGGTCCCATACCTAAACCCCCAACCAGTTGAGCCGCCTCATCCGAAAGTATATCGCCGAAAAGATTGGTGGTAAGTATAACATCAAAATTCTCGGGGTTTCTGATTAAATTCATAGCACATGCATCTACATATAATTCGCTATAGTCAATCTGAGGATATTTTTTAGATACTTCTCTACAAATCGTTTTAAATAGACCATCACTCTTCCTTAACACATTTGCTTTATGAACAGAAACTACTTTCTTCTTTTCATTTCTAATGATTGCTGTTCTAAAAGCATATTCTGCGATTCGTCGAGATGCTTTTTCAGAAATAATACGAAGTGCAACAATTGTATCTGAATCAGCATAGAATTCCCATCCCAAATATACATCTTCTGTATTCTCTCTTACCGTAACCAAATCAATATTATTTGAAATAGATTTAATATTTGGGAAAGATTTAGCAGGTCGTATATTAGCATACAAATCAAAATATCGTCTTAAAAAAATTATAACATCGGCAGCGCTTTCACCAACAGGACCTTTTAAAGCTGCATCACTTTGTTTGATAGAACTAAGGGTAAAATCTGGTAATGCTTTACCAAATTTGGTTAATGCAAAATCACCAGCATCTACTTCTTTAATAGTAAATTTGGTTGAAGTTGAATCATTAATAAAATTTAAAACCATTTTAGCACTTCGAATTAGCTCTGGGCCAATACCATCTCCAGGGATTAACGAAATATTATATCGAGCCAACTGTATTTTATATGTAAATTCTTTAGTTTTTAAATTGCTTTCTCTTATAATATTTATATCTTAAATATAATAATTATTTTTCAAACTAACGAATCATGTTTTATAATCACTTGTAATTTATAAAATTATAAAATAAAACTATGTCTCTGTAGGTGAAATGTTCGACGGAGCTAAACTTCAAGAATAAAGCCACTACCAATACTCTTCCAAATATGTATGCAGGGCTAGATTTGGGAAAGACAAATATTCAGATAGTATTGAAAAACAAAGATGGTAAGATATCGAAATTGTAATGGAATCAGGTTACAACTATCAATATCTATACGATCTTTTACAAGATGAAGGTTATAATGTAAAATAAACACATCGACTAATAGTCAAGGCAATAGCATATGCTAAAAGCAAGGCGGATAAAGTAGATGCCAGAATGCTAGCAGATCTACTAAGAATGGATATGATACCAGAATGTTATGGTTTGGAAGATGGTGTACCGACATCCAGGATGACACTCGACTTGTCTATTATAGATTCAGGAGTTTTTCCTTTTATAGATATAATATGAAGCATTAATTAAGTTCTTTTTCAAGTTGAAGATAAGTAAAAAAAAGATACACGCCATCATGATTTTTTTGAAACCTAAACAGTCCAAAAGTGGTGTTTGACAAATTTATGAATTGAATTAATTCTTCCTTAGTTATGGTATCCTCACTAGGATTTAGTTCTTACATCGTTAAGACAGACTGCAATATTCTTTAAAGAAGAGTTTGATTGGAGAATCGAGTATTATTAAGATTAAAATTGGATATTTTGAGAATTATTATCAGTTATACAACAAAAATGACTGAATACAATCATTTCATTTTTTTCTATTAATGTAATTTCTTGTTCTTCGATAATGACATTATATAGTAAATTATGATAATGGTTTTTAAATTAACTGAAATGGAGAATATTGTCTTAAATTAATATCAAATTATTTTATAAAATTGTATTAAATATTATAATAAATATATCTATATATATAGAATATGAAATATTTTAGAAATTAAGATATTCCGTTATTAGCTTCTATGACTACTAGGTTGATGGATGCCCCTGACTAACGATCTAACGTTAGCTCGAATTGATTTAGCGATAGCTTATACAAATAAATCTGATTTTTGAATGAAATTTTGATGGATGCCCCTGACTAACGATTTAGAGTTAGTCCATAACTTGATATACAATTCTAGAGATTGAAGGAAAAAGTTAAATAATAAGACGTCTTTATCCTTGCGCGAATTAGAATTATGAGTTGTTAAATTCAGAAATGTGGAATGTGAAATTTTTGCTAATATGTTTTATTTTTTAAAGCTATATAATTGTTTAAGAATTCGTATAATATTGATGGATCAGTATTATTTTCTATGATAATTTCTATCATCTGGACTTTTCGATATCGGCTAGAAAATTACACCTGATTCAATCTAAAAAGACAAGTTGAAGTCTCTTCATAGTTAATAGTATATTTATCAATTCCATGAATTGTCTATTAACCAAAAATATTATTTTTTAATCTTTTATATTGTAAAGAAAAAATTCAACAAAACCGCAAATCGTACATTTGAATAAGGCAAAGTATTTGTAACTTTGTATGTTATTTCGACAATATGGTTCCAAATTTATTGTTGGATTTAGGGTAAAAGCGTATGGCACACCCATAGGTATTTCTTGAGTTTGTCCTTTCATAAATCCTTGTCCGTTTGGACATTTAGAACAATTCTTTTCAATTTCTTTTCTTCTTATGTAATTGTCTAATGACATTGGACTTAAAATTTACATAATTATATTTTTTTTAGTAATAAATAAAATTATTATTGATTTATTATTAAATTGATATATTTCATTTCATTAATGTAAATATTTTCCTATTTCAAATATTAAATAAAATCTTCAATTAAATATATTATTTTTTAAATTTATTCGACTCTTTTTTATGAATATCAATTGTAAATCTATAATATTAGGTATGTTAGTATTGAATTATTTTAAAAAATAACAAAATTAGAAGAATAAAAATTTTAAAATAAAAAACAACATATTTTATTTACAAAATAACGTAAAAGTAAAGAAAAGACAAAATAAAAACAATAAAAACTATCCAAAATCATTACAAATTTGTAAATCTAAATCTATCGATAATTTTAAATTTTAATTAAAAGAATTACGATATTAGAACATAAAATTTAAATAAATAGATCTGTATTTTAAGTCTATTTATGGACAATAATTACTTACTTCAGGTAAAACCATTTAATCTTCTTCATTTACTTCTGTAGCATCAAGGAGAGTATTATTTGGATTACTTATGGTTGTATCATTTTCTAAGATGACAATATATTTCCCTTTAATTTTTCAAAATTTCCAATTTTCTATGCGCCAAGGTCAGGTGTTTCCTTAGTTTGAACAACAGCGGTATTATTTTATATTGTAGTACGTCAACCTCATGCATGAAATTCCTACTGCTGCAAATCTCATGTCAATATTAGGCAAGTATAAAATTATTATTTTCTTCTTCGTCGTAGTAAGGTCCTCTTTAATATAATCTCTAATTATTTCTATCGCTTCATTTTTTAAGTTTTTTATTTTCATAACATAATCAATCACTTCTACATCGGTATATATAGCCAAGTCTTTTAACTATAGATTGGGATATTTTTTATGTAACTCGTTTATTTTTTCAGTGTTACTATATTTGGATTTAAAGCCTTCTTAGTTTCTATTTTTGTAATCTTTTACTATATTTTCACTAAAAACCGTATGATAACGTTCAAACAAATCGATTAGATTTTGATGTCTTTGCTCTTTTATTTGCTCTTATTTTATTTGTTTCTTCGTTCAATACATCCATTTCTGCTAATTGCTTTTTCTGTATTAATGAATACAATATATCCGCGCCAGCAAAGGGCTATTCACGGCCAAAGATTGCGAGCAGCTCGTCCGCAGCCGCGCTCGAAGTGGTCGTTCCGACCTCCAAGGCCTGCTCCAGGCGGGTGAGGGCCGCCGCCACGTCGGGGTGTTGACGGAACGCATCCTCGAGTCGCTCGCGGATCAGCGCCCACATCCAAGTTCGCTGCTGGGCCAAACGCAACGTGTAGAGCTCACCCGTCGATGTAAGCAGCTTCCGGTGCTCGTCGATCGCGGTCCACAGCTCGTCCAGGCCCTGACCAGTAAGGCCAGAAGCTGCGAGGGCGCGGGGCTGCCAGCTTGCGCGCTTGCGTGGCAGGTAGCGCAACGCTGCCTTCAGATCCGCAAGCGCGACCTTCGCGCGGCGCTCACCATCGCCGTCGGCCTTGTTGACGACGAGTGCGTCTGCGAGCTCGAACACGCCCTTCTTGATCCCTTGTAGCTCATCGCCGGCACCTGGCAATACAAGCACGAGAAAGAAGTCGACCATATCGGCGACGGCTGTCTCGCCCTGCCCCACACCGACGGTTTCGACGAGCACGACATCGTAGCCGGCAGCCTCGCAGAGCAGCATCGTCTCGCGCGTGCGGCGCGCCACGCCACCTGGCGTCAATCCACTCGGCGATGGCCGTACAAACGCGCGCGGATCGAGCGCGAGCCGCTGCATCCGCGTCTTGTCGCCGAGGATCGATCCGCCTGAGATCTGACTCGTTGGATCGATCGCGAGCACAGCGACACGATGACCTGCCTCGAGCAGCCGCATGCCGAGCTCGTCGATGAACGTGCTCTTGCCTACGCCTGGCGCGCCTGTGATGCCGATGCGATGCGCGCGGCCCGTGAGCGGCAAGACACGTTGCAGGAGC
>JALDXL010000056.1:0-10081 GCA_032155045.1 Nitrososphaerales archaeon | reverse complement strand
TAATTGTAAAAACAATTCCAATAATTGCACTGATTTCAACCATTATTTTATCTCCTTATTAATTACTACTTTAATATTTGCTGATAAATAAATATAAATCATTAGATCAGAATTTGGTGGTATAAAGTTCTTAAACTAGAACGATAACTGTAATTAAAAAAATTTAATGGCTCTCTTCTGGCCACATCATAGTTCTCATTATTTTGCCTACCTTTTCAATCTGATGATCTTCAATATTGCGCATATATGTTTTGAATGCATCTTTACCTTCGTCTTGGTATCGAGTTACCCATTCTTTAGCAAATTCTCCTGATTGGATTTCAGACAAGACATTTTTCATTTTGGATTTTGTAGATTCGTCTATTATTCTTGGTCCTCTTGTCAATCCTCCAAAACGTGCTGTTTCACTGACACGATTGTACATTCCAGTAAGTCCATATTTTTGGATAAGATCTACTATTAATTTCAATTCATGTAAACATTCGAAATATGCTACTTCAGGTTGATAACCTGCTTCGACTAACGTTTCGAATGCTTTAATAACCAAGGAATGAGTACCCCCACAAAGGTCAACTTGTTCTCCAAACCAATCAGTTTCTACTTCTTCCTTAAATGTAGTTTCTAGTACTCCCGGTCTAGTACTTCCGATCCCTTTAGCTAAACCAAGAACTCGATTCAAAGCTGTTCCTGTGTAATCACTATATACTGCAATTAATGAAGGAGTACCAAAACCCTCTTGAAATAACTCTCTTACTCTTTGTCCTGGACCCTTAGGAGCTACCATAATTACATCAACATTTGTTGGTGGTTCTATCCATTTCCAATGAATTGAAGCGCCATGGGAAAAACATAGTGCTTTATTTTGAGTTACATATTTACTAATTTCATTTTTATAAGTAGTCGCTTGTTCCATATCTGGAATCAGTATATGTATAATGTCAGAGTTTTTAGCAGCGTCTCCAATTTCCATGACTTTTTGTCCATCATCTTCAGCAATCTTCCAAGATTTTCCCCCCTTTCTTAATCCTACTATTACATTCAGTCCGGAATCTTTTAGGTTGTTAGCCTGGGCTCTCCCTTGAATGCCATATCCTATTACCGCTATTGTCTGATTTTTTAGGAAATCAATATTAACATCTTGATCTCCCCATTTCTTAACCATACTAGAATATAAAAAAAGGGTTTATAAAATAATAACTGTTAAAGGTATATTTCATCATCGATATAATGTAATAACATGTTAAATATTGTATCTTTGTATGATACGATATAAAAAATTGAAAAAGATATAGTTAAATGATATAAAATATTATTGTCTGGTTTAGTTCTTTATATTAATTATAAAATAATTTTGATTTGGTTTGGTAATCATTGAAGAAATAGATGTATTCTTAGCTAGATTTATTAATATTACATCGCTTCCAATAAATGTATATAATATTTATTAGCAAATCATGGTTCTGCAGAAACTTGTTAATTTACAATTTACATTTATATTTTGTAATTGAGAATAAAACTATTTATTATTTTCAAAGAAAATGTTAATAAATCTAAAATATTTAGATTAATAAAAGAAACTCGAGTATATAGCAACTAGAGAAATGATTTATGTTCAAAATAAAAAATCTTATATAACTAATATGTTATAACAATTTATACATTGAATCTTTACTTTGGCATTTGTTTTTTCTATAATCTTAAACTTTTTAGCACCACATTGTGAACAAATTGGGCAATTTCTCTTCATTTATATTACCATTTTTGAGGGACTGTATCAGAGTTTGATAAAATTTTAATTCGCTCAACTCCATTAATATTTATTATTATATCTTTAACAGGATTTGGAACTAAATTATCCCATTTCTTGTTAATAACAATTAATCTGCGTATATATTTTCCATTATATTGTTTTTTGTTAGAGAATACCGGTTCTTTAACTATGATTCTATCTTTACAAAGATACCTGACATATTCATTTCCTGAATACAGAATTTCAAATTTTGGGACCATAGAGTTCAAATATTCAAACCAACATGCATTATTTTCAAAATTTACTAAAGGTACTAAAAAAATTTTTTGGTGATTAAGTTTATGAGACGATATAGTAGAATGAATCATTTCTATTCTCTCCCCAGCTGTGAAAGGGTCTTTATACAAATAATTAAATTGGCTACTTCCTATAACTATTATCAATTCTTGACATTCATTTAGAACCTGTTGTACAAGTTTCAAATGTCCATTATGGAATGGTTGGAATCTGCCTATGATAAGTCCCCGTTTATAGCTAAACATTTAAGATTCATTAATATAGATAACTATTTATTCCCTAATTTCATTTTCTCTTTTTCTATTTCATTTTTTTCGATTTTCTTAAATATCGGAAAATTTTTACCTATTTTATGACCAGGCTCAATTATTAATTTAGACGAATCACTCCATGATTGATCCCATAAATTGTTTTTGTTATCTGTTAATTGTATCCAGATATTTTCTGCTGAATATGGTATATATGGTGCTAGTTGAATTGCAAGTGTTCCTACTGCGTTGAGTGATATGTAGATGGTAGTAGGAGATGTATCTTTATTAGCCCATGGTTGTTTCTTTTGAAAATATTGATTAAAGAAATTTGAAAATTTCAAGATATTTTTAAGTGCCTTCTCTGTTTCAGTATTTATTAAAAGTTCAGTGTTATGCTTAAACAGATCTTTTATCGCTTCAATGCTTTTTTGATCATCAATATCATATTTATTTGGTTGAGGTACAATTCCATCAAAATTCTTTCTTGTAAATGATAAAGTTCGGTTTACAAAATTTCCTATATTATCTATAAGTTCGTTATTAATTTTGTTGTAGAAAACATCCCAATCAAAATTAATATCATCTTGAGTGGACAGACTTATAGATGCTATATAAAACCGTAAAAAATCTGGGTTAAATTGTGAAATAATATCTCTTAAACTAATATACCATTCTCTACTTTTTGATATTTTTTTATTGTGAAGCATTAGATGTCCTCTTACAGGGATATAATCAGGAAGTTTATACTCAAGATCTATTCCCATTCTAATAGCAGGTAAAAAAAGAAAATGGTGATATATTATGTCTTTTCCAATAAAATGATATACTGTTGAATTATTCCAAATATCTTTCCCATTGGAGTTTAATTTTTCTTTTATTAGGGTTTCAAAAGTAGAGATATAGCATAGATGGTTATCAAACCATCCATAAAATACTTTTCCCTTAGCATCTTTTACCGGTATATCGATACCCCATTCAAGATCTCTTGTGATATCCCAATCTTGTAAACCTTCGTTTACCCAATGTAAGACATAATTTTTAACATCAGTTTGAAGATTAGTATTGTTATTTAACCATCCTCGAAGCTGATTGGAAAAGTTTGATAGCTTAAAAAAATAGTGATTACTATGTTTTTGTACTGGAGGTCTTCCACATATACCACATTTAGGATCTAATATTTGTTCAGGAACTCTCCCACATTTCTCACAAAGATCAGAATATTGGTCTTCTGCCTTACAATAAGGACAAATCCCTAAAACATACCTATCTGGAAGGAATTTTTTATCAAAATTACAGTAAAATTGAATAACTTCTTTTTCATATATATGACCATTAATCATTAACTTATTAAAAATATTTTGAACAAATATTTGGTTCTCTTTCGAACTTGTTTTATAAAATTTGTCAAATGAAATACCAACTTTAGAAAAATCCTGTAAATCACGTTTATTCCAATATTCGACAAATTCTTCTGGTGTCTTATTTTCTTTCTCAGCTTTAATCATAATTGGAGTTCCAAAATCATCAGAGGCACATACATGAAATACATTTTTTTTTAATAGTCGTAAAAATCGTGTAAAAATATCTGCTGGAAGATAAGTTGAAGATATATGCCCAATATGAATTTCACCATTAGCATAAGGTAAAGCAGTAGTAATAATTACTGATTTTTTATTTTCGTAAAGATCATTAATGAGATTGCTATTATAATTTATATTACTAGCATAATTATAATAATTCTCATTATCGATATCGAACATAATGCAACTGTTTTAAAGTTTCCGTAATAAAATATATTGGGTTATTCTTTTTACGTTTTATAACTAAAATCAGTATATTTTAAAGATAAATACATAAAATAAATGAGCGATATTCTCAATAAATTCAAATAAATGCATTTAACACTGAAAATTATATTTAAAAGAATTTTTGTAGTATTTAATTTGACTTTTTGTAAGAGTATCTATATTAATTCCAAATGATGATAGTGCAAGGTGTGCTATTTGATCATCAATTTCTAAGGGAACTGGATATAGTTTATTTTCTAAACTTTTATTATTTTTAGCAATGTGCAATATAGATAATAATTGATTTGCAAATGACATATCCATTACTTCTGATGCATTTCCTTCTCCAGCAATTAGATTGATAACTCTTCCCTTAGCTACTAAAAATATTTTTTTTCCGTTAACATGGTAACATTCTAAATTAGGTCTTATCTGTTTAGGAGACTTATCTTGAATTAGAAGATAGCCTATATCAATTTCTACATCAAAATGTCCTGCATTAGCAAGAAATACACCATTTTTCATCATTGCAAAATCATATTTTCCTATCACGTCCCTTTGACCTGTGCATGTGATAAAACAATCTCCTTTTGGTAAAACATCTCTAAGTCTCTCAACATTAAAACCATCCAGATGTGCTTCTAATGCTTTTACTGGATTGACTTCAGTTATTGTGACTCTGGCACCCAAACCACGCAAAGAAGAGGCTATTCCCTTACCTACCCATCCATAGCCACATACTACAAAATGTCTGCCAGCAATCAAAACTCCTATTGTTCTCAACAAACCATCTATGGTGCTTTGACCGGTACCGTATCTATTATCAAAAAGATGTTTTGTTCTAGCATTATTTACCCCGATAATTGGATATTTTAGTTTATTATTGAATTTAAGTGATAAAATTCGTAAAATGCCAGAAGTTGTTTCCTCTGTGCCACCTATTATATTTTTTACTTCTCTACTATGGGCAATGCTATGCAATTCTGCCCCATCATCTATAATTATATCAGGTTTTGTACTAATAATCTTAAGAATGTTATTAAAGAATTCTTTTTTTTCCTGATTTTTTTTTGCAAATACTTGAATTTCATTGTATTTTAAAAACTCTACGATATCATCCTTCACCGAAAGCGGATTAGCTGAACAAATGGAAATTTGAGCACCAAGTGATTTGGCAGCCATTAATAGCACTGAGGTTTCTTTTGTTAAATGCAAACAAAAGCCTAATTTGTATCCAGATAATGGTTTGATGTTTTTATTGTTATTTCGTATTTTTTTTATAATTTTCATATTATCGAAAGCCCATTCATATGCTAATTTTCCTTGTTCTAATAAAGTGTCATTGTTAGAAGAATATTCATTTTTATATTCAGTCAATTTTGCTATAATTTTTATACAATCATCATGAATTAAAAAAGTTATAGCATTTGTAAAATATTTAATTTAATTTTCTTTCAATAAAAAATTAAATAGAATAAAAATTTAGGGTTTAAAAATTGCAAAATTACATGGTAAGAAAATTATAACCGTCATTATAACTATATTAATTCATGGCTTGGAAAAAAATTGCCGAAACATTTGAGATTCCAGAAAATAAAGGAAAAGAAATTGAAATTAATGGAAACAGAGTAGCCATATTTCATGCTAACGGAAGATATTATGCCATTGAAGCGTTATGCAGGCATCAAGATGGATCCCTCGCTCCTGGGAAAATTAATGGAGAAGTAGTAGAATGTCCTCTTCACTTATGGCATTACAATATTAGGACTGGGGAATTACTTGATTATCTTAAAGATGTTAAATTAGAAACTTACACCTTGGATATTCGAGGTAATGATATTTTTATAGATATTTAAGACTATGTTATTATATTCTTAAATAAACGGAAAAAGGTAACCAAATTTTAATGTCTATTAAGTTATATAATACACTCTCTAGAAAATATGAAGTATTACATATAGACAATAATACCATTAAAATTTATTTATGTGGTCTTACTGTATACGACGATGCTCACATTGGACATGCTAGAACATTAATTATATTTGATGTTTTACATAGATTTTTATTATCTCAGAGCTACAAAGTAATTTTTATTCAGAATTTTACTGATATCGACGATAAGATAATAAAAAAAGCAAAGCTTTGTAATGTAACTCCTAAAGAAATTGCGGAAGAATATATTGATCACTATTATAAAGATTCAGTTGACTTGAATATTTTAGACCAGGTTCGATATCCGAAGGCAACCGATCATATCAGTGAAATGATAGCACTGATAAAATACTTGATTGACAATAACTATGCATATATTACCTTAAATGGTATATATTTTGAAGTAAAAAAATTTTCTCAATACGGTAAATTGTCGAAGAAAACCTCTCAAAATATCGAAGCGGGCGCCAGAATAGAAATTGATCCTTTAAAGAAAGATCCTTTAGATTTTGCATTATGGAAATTTTCATCTGATTCAACTGTATGGGATAGCCCTTGGGGAAAAGGACGTCCAGGGTGGCATATAGAATGTTCTGCCATGGCATTAAAACATCTTGGAAACACTGTAGACGTTCATGGTGGAGGTAATGATCTTATTTTTCCACATCATGAAAATGAAATTGCACAATCAGAATCTAAAACAGGAATCAATTTTGTAAAAATTTGGATGCATTGTGGTATGGTAAACATAAATTCTGAAAAGATGTCCAAATCAATAGGAAATATTATTACTATACGAAATGCAATCAGTGAATGGGGAACGAATACGATAAGACTGCTTTGTTTGTCTACACAATATTCAAAACCTTTAGAGTATACGAGAGATAACCTTATCGAAGCACAATCTAAATGGAGAATGATTGAAACTGTTTTTTCCGAATTAACTTCACCAATCATAACAGAAGATGAATCATTTGATAATTCCATACTATCCCACGATATTTTAGAATCAGTAAAAAATTATCTAAAAGCAGATCTTAATACTCAGGCTGCTCTTAGTGAGTTCATGAAATTTATTTCTCTATTAAATGACATTGCAACAAAAGAAAGAATAACAACTAAAATGTCAAACATTTTGTTACCAATATTAAAAGAGATTTTGTATATTTTTGGTTTGAAAATCGTAAAATTATCTACTATCGACGTAGAAGAAATTAATAAACTGATTTTAACAAGAAATCACTTTAGAAAAAATAAAGAATTTGAAAAATCTGATGAACTTCGAAGACAATTAAAAGAAAAGTATTGTATTGAGTTAATTGATCATAAAAATTATAGAACGATTTGGAAAAAAGTCGAAAAATAGGGTTATATAATACTCATGTTAATGAAAAAATACAATATATTAATAAATAGAAAAATAGCGTCTATACCTTAATATTTATAATTATAATTCCAGTATCTTTAATGCGTGTAATTAAAAATTTTTCTATTATTAAGAATAAAATAAATTATATTTTTAGCTACTTATCTATATTTTATCAATACTCTTCTATAGTACCTCTTTCAATAGTTATTTTTATTTTATTGAATTCTCCATCGTATGTATCTGGAAATGAGCTATATTCTATCAATAAAATTTCACTTCATAAAGACAAATTTGGATATTTACATCTTTTTGGAGAAATTAGAAATATTTCAGAAAAAAGCCTAACAAATATAACATTAAGTTTCGACTTTTTAGATCATAATAATAATACTTTAGGGTCTTATTTTAGAGATCCCGAAATAGATACTTTAAATCCTCATCAATTTTCCCCATTTGAAATAATTTACTTAGACCTTAATTCCGTTGACAACGTAAAAAACTATTCTTATGAAGTAGAGTATAATATCAGTAAAGAAAAACCAACCTTACTCAAGATAGATCATGTAAACAACAGATTAGACTTTACTGGTTTTTACTATATTAACGGAAAAATCGCCAATCTTGGACCTAAAATAGCCAATAATGTAACGGTTATCGCAACCGTGTTTGATCATAATGACAATATATTAGGAATAACAAAAGCAATATCGGAACCATTTACAATTGGAATTAAAGAAAATTCAGCATTCGGATTAGCGGTTAATGATAAAACTATATCTATAAAAATAAAAAATTATACTCTCCAAGCATATTCTGATAAATATTTATCTAATATTTTTACTATAAAAAGATGAAATAAATATAGACACAAGAATACCATGGATGACAGATATTAGATTATAAAATAATTTATTTTTCCATAGATTAGATTTATAAGGATTAATTAAATTTATAATTAATATATTATTTTTGTTAAAATTTGTATTTATTATTAATTTAAAATATTAAAATTTTTACAAATTTTATATGATTAAATATAACCAATGATTACAAAAACTATTGAAAAAATCCTTATAACAATTAAATTATTCCTTTTTTTTATATACTGTACGGATTAATATTGCATAATTTTTATGAATAACCTGTAGGATAAAAATTTTAGACAAATTTGGTCGACTATTTTAGATTTGGTCAAAGTTAATCACAAGTAAGATACATTTTTTAAATTTAATTGATAAAAGCTTCACACCATAAACTTATATAACTAATTAATATATTTTGTCACGTCGAAATCCAATGGTAAAAGGAGGAAAAAGAGGTCGAGTTCGTGACAAGTGGAAAGATAAAAAGTGGATTATCGTAAATGCACCAACAGCATTTGGAGGAAATCCTATTAATTATGTTCCTATTTCAGATATTGATAATTCAAAAGGCCGAGTTATTGAAAATACACTATTTGATATCTATAAACAAGATCCAAACCAACATCAAATTAAGGTTTTTCTTCAAATTGACAAAGTAACAACTGCTACCGCTAGCACAATATTTGTAGCACATGAATATGCAAAAGAATATTTAAGAAGTCTTGTAAGACGGGGTAGTTCTATGATTACATTTATCAAAAATTATACTACAATCGATGGTTATACTTTCCGCATTTCAATTGTTACATTTACTCAAAGAAGAATTAATACATCTTCAAAACATGAAATCCGTCTCTTTATTGACAAAATGTTAAATGAAAAAATTTCACAATTACCACTTGATCAATTTATTCAGGAGGTCACTCTGGGAGGATTAAGTAAAGAATTATTGACAGAAGCAAAAAAGATTGCCTTTATAAGACATTTAGGCATTAAAAAATCTAAATTGATTTCAACTCCAGAGTCTCGTTCAATATATGAAGCCAAGCAAATAGAAGAACCTACGGTAGCAGCATAAATTTGAACTAAAATTTTATATTCTCTTAATTTCAACTTTTTATTTATTACTATTTTTATAGTTATCATGGCTCTATATTTCTCCTCAATATGAAAATAGTGTGAAATGTAAATGAAAGATAATAACATTGAATCCAATCTACAATTTGTGAACTCTACTATCGATATAGTAATTCATGCCACCGAAGATAAATCAAAAATAGTTAAATCTGTCTTGGCAACTCTTGAAATACCAAGAGAGAAATTTGAAGAATTTCATTTTGAGGGTCATTGGGGTAACAAGATTTTAAGAGTTATCACAGAAATTAACAAAAAAGAGACCCATCAATTGATAGAAAAAATCCTAACAAAATTAACTTACATAGATCGCCAAAATTTACTAACAAATTTAGATCAGTATATTGATGAGAAAGGAAGTCTATATTTAAGATTAGACAAACAAAAGATATGTCATAATAAAATTTCTTTATCAGATAGTGAAGGTATCAAAATTAAATTTAAGGTTAACAAAAATAAAATAATTCTCCATAAACAAAGTGGAGATGTAGAACATATAATTTATTTTTCCTATAGGAGGTTAATACAGACTTTAGAAAAATAGATTTATGCTTTAACCTACCTAATGAAGATTTTATGAGATGGCGGAAAATACATCAAATAGATGTTATAGGAAGTGATACTTTTAAAAAAGAATTAGAACAAAATGATCATACAGGATTTCCTCGAGAATCTTTTATTTTAAGACTATCCCG
>JALDXL010000055.1:0-10160 GCA_032155045.1 Nitrososphaerales archaeon | reverse complement strand
AGCTAAATTCATTTCATATGCTAATATTGTCTCTTCCATTAATCCTTTATCTAATGGAATTCCCACGTCGTAACCATCTGAACATCTAAAAACTATGTATTTCGTATTAGACACGATCTTGGCTTTTTCAAGAATGTCTTTGAGCCGTACTCCTTTCCATAATGCTGTACCTGTAAGATCTCCACCTATTTTATTACTTATACACTCTAAGGTGACAAATTCTTCTATCGCATTCATCGATTTTATTTCCTCATAGTTTAGTTTTAATGGATTATCGACCATTCCTTTAATCTCTAAATTCCAAGAATTTACATCTACTTCAGGAACAATGGGATTTATATCTATTCTATAAAACAAATACGTCGGTGTTATTTCTGAACCTAGCAATTGTGCAAAGGCTGGGTCTTTAAATTCTGTTGGTATTGACCTTTGTTGTTCTGATTTTTGTGATTGCAATAAATTCGATATATTAGATTTAATCTGTTGTTGTTCAATATCTTGTGATGGTGAAAATAATCGATTTAATCCAAAATATATTATCGGGATAGAAACAATAGATACAAAAATAAGTCGAAGAAAGTCCCTCCTATTATAACGGTCTTCTTTATCATCATTTTCTGTTAAAATTTGTTGTTGTGGTTGATCAGGTTGCTGTTGTTTTAATTTATCCTTGGGTTGTCCTAAAAATAAAGGCAAAATCAATCCATATGCTATTTGCGATGGGATAAGAGAAAATAGAATTAGTTGAAATGAAATTGGTTCAGATCCACTCCTGACTTGAATTATAGTTACAAATACAATAGAAAATAAAACTAAGATTCCGTAAAGTAATGCAAATGAAGTTGTAACCTTTAAAATATATCGATTTATATTAAATTTATTAAATAATTTATCTAAAATAATTCCAAAAATGCCAAAGATTATTGAGTTAACTATTATTGATATTATAAAAGTGGAATATTTAGCAAGAGGACCCAAAGTTTCTATTGCTTGAGATTCAAACTCTCCAGGAGTTAACGAAAATAATGTTTGTGATGCAAGTTCCGGCAGAAATAATCCACTTGCAACTACTTTGATAATTATTGATAAGGCTATAGATACAAGCCCAGCAGCAACCCCTGCAGAAAAAGAAAATAAAACTGAATTTGGCCTTGTTGGCACATAATTTCTTATAGAATAAACGATTTAAGCTTTATTTTTTAAATATTTTTTGAAATATAAATTTACCATCAATTAGAATAAATTGCTATAATAGTTATTTTTTTATTCTGAGAACAATAGTGGTATATTTTTTTTCTATTGTTCTTTAATCACTTTTTCTATTAAGGAACATCTTAAGTTATTTAGTATTATTTGCTCCTTTTATTTTATCGAACATAAGCATCATATCAGTCATCTCAACCTCATGTTCATTGATATAATTACCAGTCATATTCAATTGCATTAATGCTCCATCGATATTATTATCTTTAATATCCATAATTGCTTCCATTAAATGCATTTTAGCATTATCTAATGATAAAGAAAAAGTCATATTCGCTCCTGGTAACATCATACTACTATTTTCATTATTTATTGTCTCATTATCAGATGAGAAAGCGATTGTAGACATAGGAGTTTCATTTAAAGCCATTATTTTGATAGAAGAAAAATTTATCAGAAATGATACTAAAACAAAGATTGTTAATGGTATTATTAGAGTAAGTGTAAATCCTTTTTCTTTCATTATTTAATTACTTTTAAAAATATTATTTAAATAATGCTATATTTTAGTATTCAATATGTGATACATATCATGTAATAATATATTTTTGATTAAACCATGTTTAATGATTCCAATGTTTAATTTTTAAATAATTTTTTCACAATATTGTAAAATCTAATTATTAGAAGAATTCAAAATATTTGAATATTTTAAAAAATTAAAATAACATATAATATTACTTTTATTTCGATAGTATTATGAGTAAAAGAAAATCAAATTCATATTTATCCATTCAAACAGCATTTATCAAACTAAAGAAAAATACTAATAATCAGCCAATGTCTGAAGAATTAGATACTAAACAAGCATTAGGAAGAGTTCTGTATAGCAATATCATTTCGTCAATAAATGTTCCAATGTATCATTCTTCTCATATGGATGGCTTTGCTGTTCTTCATACTGATATAATAGGAGCTACAAATTTTAAACCAATAAAATTAAAAGTAATAGATGACATCAAACTAGGAAATGCTAAAATAAAGCCTTTACAATCAGGAAATGCTTCTAGAATACCTACTGGAGGATATTTACCTAAAAATTCTGATACAGTTGTTCCAATTGAATATGTAAAATTTGATTCATTGAATAAATTAGTTAGTATCTTTTCTGAATTTCCGAAAGGATCATTCATAACTCCTATTGGAAGGGATATTTCAAAAAATAAATTATTACTTAAAAAAGGTCATTTAATTCGTCCCCAGGATATCGCTTTGCTACATTTACTTCGTATTAAAAAGTTAAATTTATTCAAAAAACCGAAAGTAGCCATAATTCCTACAGGTAGTGAATTAACAAATAATATGGATGACGTAAATCAATATGGAAAGGTTCTCAATACTAATGGCCAAATTATCTCCTCTTTAATTGAAGCATCTGGTGGAATTCCTATTGATTTAGGAATAACAGCAGATAATATCCAAACAGTCAAAAAAAAGATAGAATATGCCATATCTCAATATAATATTATTGTTACAATAGGCGGTTCCTCTGTGGGACATAAAGATCTTATAGCAGATTCTATCGATTCTATTGGAAAACCTGGAATTCTTGCAGAGGGGATTAAACTAGATAGAGGGCGAGTAACTAAAATTGCTATATTAAAATCAAAACCTATCATTATACTACCAGGTCCTATACAAGGTGCTGTTAATGCTTGCATTGTATTGACTATACCACTAATTAGGTCATTAATTGGATTATCTCCAATCAACAAAGCTATTATCAATGCCCGAATTTCTGATAATTGGAATGCAAGAAAGAAATTTCAACATTTCTTAAAAATACTATATGTCCGGCTATCGGCATCAAAAAGTGATAATCGAATAATAAATGCTGAACCCATAATTGGAGAAACTGCTAATATGACGATAATGACAAAGGCGAATGGTTATGTAATAATACCGGAAAAGGTCACAAGGATTGAAAAAGGAAGTGAAATACAAGTAAATTTACTTTCTGGATTTTCTTTTGTATCTAGAAATCCTATTGACTTTATGTGATCAAATTATTTCAATAATCTTATAACAAACCTAATTACTGTTAATATCATTAATTTAGATATGACATCTTTGATTGTAGTTGTTGTTGTTTATTGAATTAGCAATTAACACATTAAATATCAAATCTATGATTAACATTGCTCATTCATTTTTTGAATGTTATATAGTTACAAACTTTAACTTCAAAATCGATCCTGTAACTAGTAATAGTTATAATTATATCCATCCAACTAATACTTATTCTTCAATAATTATTGGATATAACTATTAACTGAACCTATTGTTTAAGAATTATACTGCATGTTAAGCAGTTATCTCTGCATTCATTTTACTAGTTATTTGATTTAAATAATAAACGAAATAAGAAACCTAGACACCGTTGCTACAAGGTCTACAATATTAAAAATAGTTTTTTTCTTATAATTATTTTATTCTCATAAAAAGAAGGATATGGTTTGAATAATATAGATCTAATCAATCAATCACCTGTATGTTTAATTTGACTCAGTTAATGTAATTCTTTAACCTTCCTCTCTGATTAAATATGGAGTTGAAGCCTTAAAGATTGCATATACATAATCGCCTACAATAATCCCAAGTTCTTCAGAAGAAGATTTGGTTATTCTTGAAATCAAACTCGAACTATCAAATTTCAAATATACATCAATCATATTACCTATCTCGATAATATCTAATATTTGGGCAAAAATCATATTCCTTGCACTAGTTCTTACTTTATCTTTTGAAATAAGGATATCTTCACGTTTAACTATAACGCCAATTCTAGATTTAGGTAGAAAGTTTCCGACAGTATATAACTTATTTGTCCCTACTTTAAATTCTGTTAGTTCATTTTCACATTTAGTTACTTCTCCTGTTATATAATTACCTGCAGATATTATTTTGTTAAAAAATTGCGATGATGATTTAGTATTTAAATTAAGTATTTGTTCAAGTGTTCCTCTTACTTCTATTCTACCTCTATCCAGAAATGCTATTGAATCTGCTAATGCATAAATATCTTCTTCAAAATGGGTGACATAAATAGTTGGAATTTGTTGTTTACTTAATATATTTCGTAATTCTATTCTCAATTTATCCCTTGCTAATAAATCAATATGAGAAAGAGGCTCATCTAGTAATATTATATTTGGATTTAAAACAAGAATTCTCGCTAATGTAATTTTTTGCTTTTCTCCTCCACTAAGATTGGTCACTTTTCTGTTTAACAAATGTTCGATTTCTAGATCAGCAACAATTTTTTTTATAGTTCCAAATTTTTCTTTAGATTCTCTCTGCTTCTTTTTTAATCCAAAAAGAATGTTATTATATACATTCAAATGAGGAAATAATGACGGATCTTGAAAAACATATCCAACTTTTCTTTCTTCTATAGGCTGTTTAGTGATTTCTAAATCATTTAAGATAATTTGACCTTTATCAGGTTTTAAAATTCCAGCGATCAGGTTAATTAGAGTAGTCTTTCCACTTCCTGTTGGTCCTAATATAACCATGACCTCATTGTTTTGTACTGTAAGATTCAGAGGTCCTATCACGAATTTTCCAAAATCTTTTGTAAGATTAATTATTTCTAATACCATCTATACGGATCACCAACCTAATTTCAAAACCTGTTGCCTTCTTATTATAACAAATATTGTTAAAGCTACAAGTGCCATTATAATGACTATGACTATTCCAGCAATAGAATTTCTTATTCCACCAATTGCACTGTCTTCAAAAATTTGAATAGATATAGTATGTGGATTATATGTCATCATCATTGTTGCACCTAATTCTCCAATAGATCTGATCCACGCCATCAACAAACCAGTGAATATTCCTATTTTGGCTAGTGGAAGAGATACACTTAAAAAAATCTGCCATCTCTTTTTTCCTAATGTTCTTGCTACAATCTCATATCTTTCAGGAATCGCTTCAAAAGCCGCCTGAGCGGGTAGAATCAGAAAAGGTGAGGCTACGTAAGTCTGAGCTATAACTATTCCAATAATTGATTGTGTAAAATCTATTGGGATCAGTTTTCCAAGAAATGAATATGGGCCATATACTCCCAAAAGTATTGTCCCGCTAGCAAGCGGAGGAAGAACTAGTGGAAGTATAACAATTATACGAATTAAGAATTTAACCCTTAATTGAAATCTAGTCAAAACATAGGCTAAAGGAATTCCAAATATCGAGACTAGTATTGTTGAAATAGTCGCAGTAGTCAAACTCAAAATCGCAGAATCTACTATTTCAGTTCTTTTTAACGATTCTATCAAACTTGTAGGTTCTATTACAAAGATCAAACCAAAAAATGGATATAGGATATATACTAGAAGAATTATTACTAAAATCGAAAGAAGAAAATTAAATCCAATTACGTTTTGTTTTCTTAAAGAAGAGTTGACTATACTAGCTCACTCACCATTATGCTATCCTTAAGAAAAATTAGTTATAGCCTTGAATAAAAGATAACAGTCCAGGATTCATTTTGTATATGTCTCCATGTAAAATAGGCTCGATAGGATCTAGACCATAATGTTCCAAAATTTTCATTCCATTTTCTGATAAGAAAAATTTGGCAAAATCCATTGCGCCTTGTATATTTTCAACAGTATTTGGGATAGTAAAAGAGAAAAAAATCGGATTGCCAATTATGGTTTCACCTGTCTTGAGCTTGTAGGAAATTTTATTGTAAAAATTTGAATAATTGGGATTACTCAAATTAATTTGATCAGGAAGTGAAATATAAGGAAGATCTTTTGCTATTGCTTCATGTTTATAGGCAGCAGATGCATCAATTTGTCCTGAATCTAATATAGATTTCAAGACTTCTTCAGGAAAAATTTGTTTTCTGTTTTTATCTTGACCTAATACCTTCTCTTTAATTGTAGAATCATTATAGTATATATTCGCTAATTTTGCAGCAATGATTGTGTAATATCCCTTAGGATCTAGTTCAGGGTCAGTTCTTCCAAATTTGAATCCTTCTTTCCCAATAACCTTATACCAAGGTAATTCATCTTTGCTAGCCTTAAACAATTCTTGAGCGAAGATACTATTTGGATTAAAAGCGATTACCAGTTCAGCAGACCCGAACGTAATAAACCAATCGGCTCGCGGTGTACTTTGATTAATCAACCTTTCAATAGGAGTTGTATCCGCACTTACAAAAATATCCGGCTTACGAAATCCATCTAAAATCATGTTGGAAATCTGCACAGAACCCTTTGCTTCTCCTATAAAATTGTATCCGGTTAAATTATGAAATGCTGGTTTAATCTTATTTTCAAAAATATTGATTAGTGAACCAGCATATATTACTGATACCTCTTTATCAAATGTCGTGGCACTTAATTCCTTAGTATTAGTTGTAAATAATATAAAAAAGATAAAAGAAAAAACAATTCCAAATAAAATTATAATTTTTCCATGAAATTTAACTTTACTACTAAACATAAAAAAACATTCATTGTCCTAGGTATAAATAAATCTATTTTATAGCAAATTATAATATAACTTGAAAAATAAAGTATACCATAAATATTATTAGATTTAAATGAATTTTTTTATATCTCCGATATACTTAGATAATAATCTAATCTAGTATATACAATCAACACTAGCCATCCAGCTTCTTAAAGCTCAAAAAGATCTACCTGGTTTTTTTGTAGTGGTGTATAGTATAAATGTCTCGAATTTATTACCAACAAATTTTTAACAACGAATTATATCAAAAGATCAAATATAATCATAAACAAATTGAATATAGAACAAATAATAATAAAATGGTTTTAATGACCTTTACCTCTAAACATATTAAATGCATGAAATATGCTTGGTAAAAGAAGGTCTAAGGATTCTGATACTGCTTTTGTGCTTCCAGGCAAATTTATGATTAAAGTTTTATTTCTAATTCCAGATCTCCCTCTTGAAAGCATGGATAAAGGAGTTCTCCTTTGACCGTATGATCGGATAGCTTCAGAAATTCCATCTGTCTCTTTATCAATAACCATTTTAGTAGCTTCAGGAGTTACATCTCTTTTACTAAAACCAGTACCTCCAGAAGTAATTATGAGATCTACCTTTTTCTCATCAGAATAATTTATAAGATAAGATTTGATTTTGTCTATATTATCTGGTAATATTTCATATCCTGTGATTTCAATATCAGTAGAATAAGTATTTTTTAATCTGTCAATGATCAACTTGCCTGATTTATCAGTCCTAGTACCATTATAAGTAGAGTCACTAATAATAAATATAGCAATACTGATTTTTTTATCTAGATGTCTTTCAGTAAAATCTCTCTTACCACCAATTTTATCTATCACTTTTATTGATTCTATTGTTAGTTGTTCATCTATTGGTTTGAGCATATCATATACAGTAAGTGCTGCAATACTGCAACCAGTTAATGCTTCCATTTCTACTCCAGTTTTCCACACACTCTTAACACTGACTTTAATTTCAATTGTTGTTTCATATAATGTCAATTGTGTAGAAATATGATCTATTGGAATAGGATGACAATATGGTATCAATTCCGATGTTTTTTTTGCTCCGAGCGTGGCTGAAATCTTTGCTGCTTCTATGATATCACCCTTAGGTGTTTTTTTGTTTTTTATTAGAGTTATAGTTTCAGGATTAGTTTTAATTACAGCTTGCGCAATAGCCAATCTTAAAGTGTCTGCTTTAGTGGATACATCAAACATTCCTCTATAGTGATTATTTGTTAATGTTTCATCCATTTATCGTTACACCTTCCACCCATTTAGAATCTCCAGATTCCATTTTCTCCTTTTTCCAAATTGGACATCTTTTTTTAATATTGTCAATTCCGTAGTTACACCCCTCAAATGCTTCTTTTCTATGTTCTGAAGAAACTCCAACTATAACACTTATTTCTCCAACTTTAATATATCCCAGTCTATGTATTGCAATAAATTTCTTGATATTCCATTTTTCAAATACTTCTTTTTCAATTCTTTTTAATACATCTTCAACCATTTCTTCATATGCCTCGTAAAAGATTCCGACAACTTTTTCTTGGGAATTATGATCCCGAACAATTCCAGTAAAAAAAACAACTCCACCAGACGAATTTTCTTTAAGTTGTTCAAAAATTTCTAATTGATTAATTGTACCTTTTGTTATTGAAATCATATCATACCTCTATTTTTTTATCCTCCGCTTATTGGATGTATTAGAGCAATTTCATCAGATGAAGTTACTTTGATATTTTTATTACATATCGCTTTATTAACTGCAAATATAAAATTTATCTCATTCGTAGCAAGATAAGGATACAATTCATTAATATTTTTTCTAAGTTCTTTTAATGAAATTGAGCCATTATTAAGAGGAATGATAATAAGATTGTCCTTTAATTTTTCTCTTATTATTCCAAAAACTTTTATCTTTAATATACTTTCTTCATTGAAATTCATTTAAGGTATTCAACCACCTATTGTATGCATGAAATTTATGCTTGGTCGAAGACGATTAATTCTAATTAGTTCAACTATTCCTTCTGGTTTCATTTTATAACAATTTAGGATATATTCTCTTATTTCTTGATCAGTAACCTTTCTATCTCTAATCATCTTCTTTAAGTCATATCCTTCTTTTTCAAAAAGACAAGTAAGGAGTTTTCCATCAGAAGTTAATCTTATTCTATCACAATTAGAACAAAATGGTTCTGAAATTGATGGAATGAATCCAATTTTTCCTTTTCTATCATCAAAATTATAAATAGTAGCTGGATCAGATAAATAAGAATTACTTTTATCTAAAGAAAAAACATTATGAAAATTTGTTTCTATTTTTTTTATTATTTCATTTTTAGTCATAACAAGATCATAATTCCATATACCAGATCCATCAAGAGGCATAAATTCTATAAAACGCACAGTTAAATCCATATCCCTAGCAAAATTTACAAACTTAATTATTTCATCTTCATTCCAATTTCGAATTATTACAGTATTTATTTTTATTTTTATACCTAATTCTCTTGCTTTTTGGATACCTCTAAGTACTTTATTTAAATTAGAGATTCCATTCAAAGTTTTAAATCGTTCTTCTCTAAAAGTATCAAGACTAACATTCAGAGAATTCAATCCTGCTGATTTTAATTGGTTTATATTTTCTTCCAACAAAAAACCATTAGTAGTCATACTAATGGTTTCTATATTTTCTATCTTTTTCAAATGACTAATTAAATTATCTAGTGATGGTCTAAGTAATGGTTCACCGCCAGTGAGTCTAATTTTTGTTATTCCTAACTGTGTAAGAATAGTTACTATTCTTATTATCTCTTTGAAATTAATAATTTCTTTAGTGTCAAACCATTTAATGTTACCATTTGGCATACAATAAATACATTTCATATTGCATTTATCAGTGACAGAAATTCTTAACTTTTTGGCTACTCTATTGTAACTATCTTTCAATTTTTTAGGAGAGTTGGTTGAAGTTAATTTAATTCTCCTCCTCATCACATAAATCAATTATTTATTTCTTTAAATATGATAGTTTTTTATGAAAGTATTGTTTCCATCCTTGTGGAAGATCTAGTACTTTAATTGCTTTTTCCATAAGTATTATGTTCGCTTTATCATCATTTGTATAAAGTTCTACTATATTTTTTATTGTGATATTATTATTGTCTTTCTTAATTAGCTTTATATCATCATTAACTCCTATTTCTCCTTCTTTTATAACTTTAAAATAAATTCCTGATTTCTCACTCTCTGCAAATTTTTTTATTATATCCATTCTACCAAACTTTATGCCAAGCTTGTAACAAGGCATACGTGGTTGGGTTGCAACTAAATATGAAGATCCTAATTGAAATCTGTCTCCAATATTGACATTAGATTCGAAAAGCC
>JALDXL010000054.1:0-10410 GCA_032155045.1 Nitrososphaerales archaeon | reverse complement strand
TGTTTATCTTACAATCAAAACGGGACAATGAGCCAATGTTAAAACTCCTGATGCTACACTTCCCAAAATCAATTTCTTGAATCCAGTTTTTCCACGCGTTCCAATAATTATCAGATCCATTTTTTCTCGTTCCGCATATTCAATTATTTCTTTAACAATCGATTCTTCTGCAATTATGACATCTGTTTTGAATTCAACACCGAGTTTTTCTTTAATATCATCAAATGATTTTTGTGCTTCCGTATATGCAGTTTGAAATATTTGATTGATTGGAGAAATTGTTTCAAATTTTTTTTCTCTTGTAAAAAAATCATATCTTATAGAAGATGGTACAATGTGTAATGCTGTTAAGTTGGAATTAAATTTGTTCATTATTGGAATTGCATATTTTAATGCTCTCATAGAAAATTCTGAACCATCTACGGGAACAAGTATATTTTTAAAGTCAGAATCATACGACATTAAACGTAATAGGCATTATTGATATTTTACTGTTTATTGTTTTCACAAGAAATAGTAATATTATTATCTTTATAACAAATATAAATAATTAATCAATATTTTCAATATAATTTTTAAGACACCATATAATTTTATCTTAAATTTGTAATTAATAACTTGAATATAGGATCAATCTTTTTATCATTTTAAACGTATTTTATCTCATGAATTTTGAAGAGTACAAGAACAAAAAGAAAGAACATTTAACTGGAGGAGGGATCGACATACAGAAGCAACGTAAAGAAAAAGGAAAAATGAATGCATTCGATAGAATGAATTTGCTATTTGACTCTAAATCATTTATAGAAATAGATCCTTTCGTAACTCATGATTGTTTTGATTTCGGGATGGAAAGAAGGAAGATTTTAGGAGATGGAGTAGTTACAGGATATGGACTAATTAATAGTAGATTGGTTTATGCTTTTTCTCATGATTTCACTGTGTTTGGTGGTTCTTTAAGTCTATCATTTGCTCATAAAGTATGTAAAATCATGGATTTAGCATTAAAACAAGGAGTTCCGATAATAGGAATAAATGACTCAGGCGGGGCTCGTATACAAGAAGGCGTCGCCAGTCTTGCAGGATATGCAGAAATTTTTCATCGAAATGTCAAAGCATCAGGGGTTGTTCCTCAAATATCATTAATTATGGGGCCATGTGCAGGAGGTGCTGTCTATTCTCCTGCCATTACAGATTTTATAATAATGACTAAATCTTCATTTATGTTTATAACTGGACCTGAGGTTGTTAAAGAAGTAACTAACGAGATTGTAACTTTCAACGATTTAGGTGGAGCACGAATACACAATGAAAAAAGTGGTGTTGCGCATTTTTTAGCAGAAGATGAACAAGAATGTTTTAGAATACTATATACACTTTTATCATTTATTCCATCCAACAATTTAGAAAATCCTCCAAGAATTGACACAAAAGATAATCCTTTAAGAGAGAATGAGGAATTGAATTCTATTCTTCCAAATAGTACAACTAAACCATATGATATGGAAGCGCTTATTAGAAAAGTTATAGATAATAGTGATTTTCTTGAAGTTCAAAGACATTGGGCAAGAAATATAATAATAGGATTTGCACGACTTGATGGAAATCCAATAGGAATAGTAGCTAATAATCCTGAAGTATTAGCAGGAGTTTTAGATATCGATTCTTGTGATAAGGCAGCGAGATTTGTAAGATTCTGTGACTGTTTTAATATACCTTTAGTTGCCTTAGTAGATGTACCTGGCTTTCTGCCAGGCACTGAACAGGAATGGAGAGGTATAATTAGACATGGAGCGAAATTTCTTTATGCATTTGCAGAAGCAACTGTCCCAAAACTAACAGTAATTATTAGAAAAGCATATGGTGGTGCTTATTGTGTAATGAATAGCAAACATATAGGCGCAGATTATAATTTCGCATGGCCAAATGCTGAAATTGCAGTAATGGGATCTGAAGGTGCAAGTACTATTATTTTTAAGGCGGAGATTTCAAAATCCTCAAAACCAGATAAAAAAAAAATTGAATTAGTTGAGCAATATAGAACAAAATTTTCTAATCCTTACATTGCAGCTTCAAAAGGATATATTGATGACATTATAGAACCTAAAGATACCAGGAAAAGATTGATTTCTGCTCTTAACTCAATATATAGGAAAAGAGAAGAAGGTCCTAGAAGAAAACATGGCAATATACCAGTTTAATCATCTCTGTAAATTTAATAAAAGAAAAAATTCTGAGTTCTATAATGAATTAATTATTGGTTATATCCAGTATTCAGAAATTTTCTAATTATTACAAATTGAAAGAAGAGACAAAAATAGTTTCGTTGACAATTCTAACAAAGTGAGTATTGATATCGGTTTCTTAATAAACTTAAAGTTAGGAATATATTCTAATTCATTAAAGCATGACATTATAATTACTTTTAATGTAGGATTGATTTCTAAAAGTTTAGTAGCCAATAATAGACCATTCATTTTTGGCATCTGATAGTCAACAATTAACAGTGTGTAGTTATTGACATTTTTTTTTATGTGCTCATAAGCCAAAACCGGATCTGTGAAACTATATACCTCATAACCTGTCATTGTTAAAGCTTCACTGAATAAATTTGCTAAATCTAATTCATCATCCACAATTGCAATTGATTTAATCATAATTTGTCAACTATACAATTTTTTCTTAAATATGATATGTGTACACTGCATCATCGTGCAAGACCATGTATTGAATGGCTCTGTTAAGTTAACGATAAAACTATAGCTGTGAATGGTCTATTTCTATTTTAACATGCAAATTTTTCAAAATTTCCAGATACCGACGGATTTAAACTTTTTGTACAAAATATATAAAATATATCTATTAGAGTGTTTGATTGATATAATAGCTGTTCCCTTTAAATACTGAAGTTTTTAAATGTTAGATCCGAGTGACCAATATTTACAGATGTACGAAAATACAAAAGCCGAGCTAAAAAATTTATTTTTTTGCATCCAGAGTATACTAGAAAATTAAAACATATGTCAAATAAATAGAACCACATTCGGTCCTGTTAACTAAAGACTATTTTACCTTCTTTACCAACTATAGTTAAAAATCGTCTTATTGAATTAATTTAGTGACCAAAATATTAATAAATATGCTTTGAACCGTTTATTTATGTATAAAATTTATAATTATATTTTATGATAAATTATTAATAAACCAATAATTCTATTCTAAAGGTATAGTTCTGCAATTACAGAATTTGAGGTCGTATAAATGTTAGAATTTTCATGTCCAATGGAAGAAAAAATGAGAATTAAAAGTTCCTTTGCAAAATAAGACCAATATTCACCCAAATCATGTTGTATTACAAAAATATGTTTTCTCTCAGATTCTACTCTATGGTCAGAATTTATCCCAGAAACTTTCATGTATTCTTCCAATACTGAAAGGATAGACCAAAAATCAAGTTTTTTTTTCATAACAATTACACAATCTTTGATATTAGAGAACGTAATTTCAGCTGCATGTTTAATCAACTTGTCTCTATATGACTTAATAGGGACAGTATTAGTTGTTTCTATTAATATCATTGCTTCATGGATCAATGAGGATAATAATATTTTTGGAACAGGAATTAATCCTAGTTTGCGTTCATACTTACCCCATTCAACATATTCTTTTAAAATCTTATTTACAAGAATATTTAAAGAAATTTCATTTTGATTAGCATCTCGTTGTAGTTCAGATAGAACAAAAGAATCTATTCGAAAAGAGGTGGTTTTGCTTTTTTGAGATGAAAAAGTATGATCATCGCCAATATTCCTCATATTGGATATTATAAAATTTAACTATTTAAGATATATTAAAAATTGAAATCGTGATACGATTCATTATCTGTATTAATCAATCATTTATTTTCAATATGATTGAATTGATATTTTATATTATCAAAATAGGATATTATTATAATTTTGATAATAAGTTTTGTTTAATTTATTTAAGCAGAAAATAATTTCGATTAAATCTTAAAAAGTAGATTTTATTAGATACTTGTGTAGTTATGTATTTAATAATATATCTTAAAATTTAAAAAATTTTTAATTAAATCTCTTTTATTAGTTTAAATATATAATTTATAAATTAAAATACGAATAACGATTATATTTTAATTATAATAATTTTCTTATCGAAATAATTCATCAATTTTTTTACTAAATATACATGGAAAAACTTAATTAAATAATGTCTTTTGATTTTAGTAAATTCTACATTTTGTTTCTAAATTGACGCTAACAGATTTAAGTTTAATAATATAATATTTTTCAATGCTAAAAATTTTAATTGCTAATAGAGGAGAAATTGCAGTAAGAATTGCGAGGACTTGTTGTAAATTAAATTTAATTCCTTGTGGTATTTACTCTGATCCTGACCAACATTCTTTACATATAAAACAATGTAAAGATTCAATTAGCATTGGAGGACAACTTGCTCAAGAAAGTTATCTTAATATTTATAAAATCATCGACGCTGCTAAAAAATTAGGATGTGACTCAATACATCCTGGTTATGGTTTTCTTTCTGAAAATAGTAATTTTGCTGAAATTTGTAAAAGAGAAGGATTTACTTTTATAGGTCCATCTCCAAGCGCTTTGAATTTAACTGGTGATAAGGTAAGAGCAAAAGAAATAGCCTCAAAAGTCTCCCCAGTAATACTCGGCAAGGAGGTTTCAAACGAAGACGATGCATTAGATTTCTCTAACATTATTGGTTTTCCAGTAATATTAAAAGCAGTTGAAGGAGGAGGTGGCAGAGGTTTAAGAGTAGTGGAAAATCCTGTCGATCTAAAACAAGCATTCTTTTCATCTAGAAATGAATCTAACCTAAGTTTTGGCTCAGAAAGAGTTTATATTGAAAAATATATTGAAAAACCTAGACATATTGAAGTCCAGATTTTAGCAGATAATGAAAATGTAATACATTTAGGAGAAAGAGAATGCTCTATTCAAAGACGTCATCAAAAACTTATAGAAGAGACGCCTTCTCCTGCTTTAACAAAAGATCAACGAAATGTGGTAACAGAAATTGCTAAAAATATAATTAAAGAAATGGAATACAATAATGCAGGAACAATAGAATTTCTCTTTAAAGATGGTAAATTTTATTTTATTGAAGTTAATGCTAGACTACAAGTCGAACATCCTATTACAGAAGAGGTTACTGGGATAGATATAGTGGAACAACAAATTCGTATCGCATCTAATGATGGATTATCAATAAAGCAAAATGATGTAAAGTTTAAGGGTCATGCAATAGAATGTCGGATTAATGCAGAACATCCTATAAGCTTTGTTCCATATCCTGGAATTGTTAAAAAATTTTTTCCTCCTCAAGGTAAAAATATTCGTATAGACACTGCGTTATATTCCGGATATTCAATACCTGTTTTCTATGATTCGTTAATTTCAAAGTTGATATGCTTTGGTAATACTCGAATCGAAGCAATCGATACAATGAAGAGATCTCTATTATCTTTTAGGATTTCAGGCATACCCTCTACCATACCATTCCACATATCCGCATTAAATGATAAAAGATTTGTTAAGGGAGAATATGATACATCTTTTATTGAAGAAATGAAGATATATGTTGATAAACCTGGTGAAATAATAGCAGCAATTTTTAGTGAAATGCCAAAGAAATTTGAATTTATTAAATCTGATTCAATATATAAGGAGGATAAATGGATGAGAAACAGATTAAATTGGATTTCTGATTTTGATATTCACACTAATTTATTAAAATGGAATTAATATTATGAAAACAAAAGTTAATGAAACTGTTTATGATATTGAAGTTCTTGGGGAAAAAGTAATTGTAAATGGAAAAGAGATTGACGTAGAGATAAAAGAAGATAAAATAATAATTGAAGAAAATACTTTTAACATTGATTTTGTAGGAGAAGGAGATCCTTCTATTATGATTATAAATGGTATGGTACATGTAATCTCAAAAGGTAATCAAGAGTTTTATTCTATTCGAGAAGTAAAAGCTCCTATGAATGGAAAAATAATAAAAATTTTGGTAAACCAAGGTGATCAAGTTAATAATGGACAAGTTCTTATAGTTCTAGAGGCAATGAAAATGGAAAATCATATTAAGTCTCCAAGATATGGAACAATAAGAAGTATTAAAATTGTTAATGATCAGTCAGTGAGAATAGGTGATATACTTTTAACTTTTGAATAAGACAAATAAAAAAAAAGTAAAATACAAGATTATAATCACTCAATAGATAAATATAACCAAATTTAAAAATTAATGATAGTTTTTTATAATTTTTCTTTAACTAATTCTGTAGTACGAATATGCTTAAAAACAATTAGACTTTATTGGCAAATAAAATTTCACTTGATGTATAAAGAAATACTATCATTATGCCAATAACAGATAAAGCAAATATAATGAAATATTTATTCGTTCTAATAATTGAGATAATTAAATAGATAGATATTGCAGAAAAATCTTTCGTTGTTATAATGAAGTAAATCAAATTTCATAACTTTATTTTTTGATTTTTCTAAACTTATTATTTTGTTATTTATTTTTTCTAAATCACAGTATTTTTATATTAATCTTTGTTAAATCTTTTAATTATAAATAGAAAATAATTTGAGTTTTGTATAGACAATAAAACAAATAAATACCTTATAAATATAAAATTAAATAAATTGTTAGTAACAAAACTTCCATATTCATATTATAAAATATATGAAATAAGATTTATAACATTGTATACTTTATTAGTCATATTTGGAACTTTTTTATTTCTTTCTTTGTCATTTTTTGATGAGACATATGCTTCACATCTAGAAATTAATTCAACTAAATTAACTAATAATATGTATACTATTCATTCTTCTGGTGGAAATGTAATTCTCTTTATAGGAGATGATGGAGTAATTTTGGTAGACGATCAGTATGCCCCAGTTACAAAAAAATTAAAATCATTAATTGGTAACCTTACTAATAAACCAATAAAATTCGTAATTAATACGCATTGGCATCCTGACCATGTTGGAGGAAATGAAAAGCTTGGAGAAACAGGAGCAATAATAATTTCGCATGATAATGTTAGAAAACGCCTTAGTACTGTTCAATTTTTTGAATTTATAAACCAAACTATTCCTCCATTATCTAAGAATGGATTGCCAATTATAACATTTTCAGAGAATATGACTTTGCATCAAAAGAATGAAGAAATTCAAATATCTCATTTAAACGATGGTCACACCGATGGTGATTCGACGGTTTATTTTGTTAAGAATAATGTGATTCATGTTGGGGATGATTTTAGTGATAGATCTTATCCTTTTATGGATTTATCGAGTGGAGGGTCAGTTGATGGTTTAATTTCATCATTACAATCGATTCTTTCGAAAATCAATAAAGATACAAAAGTCGTTGGAGGGCATTCTGAAATATCTAATCAAACAAAAGTAAGAGAATATTTGAATATGTTGATTGATGTTAGAAATATTATAAATAACATGATAAAAGATGGAAAATCATTGAATGAAATAATTCAATCAAAACCAACTTCGCGGTATGATATTATATATCATGATTATAGTTTTATAAAACCAAAAGATTTTGTAACTAATATATACCTGGGTCTAACTTCGAGGTCATAATTTTTATTTTTGTATTTATATAATTTTTAATTACTCGTCTTGAAATTAAGCAATGAACTAAAAATTACTCCTGAATTTTTCTAAATTTTTATTTTAAGATCTACAGAAATTAAAAAATCTTTATGTTTACGATACATTGAAATACATTTAACCATACAATACTAATTTATCATGACTGATTTATCATTATATTTTAAAAATATCGATAGTTTATTATTTTGTAATATTTTAATAAATATGATATGGGCTGTGTTTATATTTGTTTTAAGTTCATTAGTTTTTAATTTTGATATTGAGGCGATTAGTGAAACAAATGTCAATGACTTTCAAAATAATACATCAGATCATCTCAAAAAATATGCAGATCTAAATCTAATAAATTATACACTTTCAAGTGTAACTAATTTAACAAATAATAATGAAGATTCAATCTATGGACAGGTAGGCTCATTAGAAGATAATGTGTATATTGTCTGGCAAGAATCAGTTATTGAAAGCTTGCCTTATCATAATTACGATATTTTTTTTATAAAAAGTGAAGATAAAGGAAATACATTTAGTAAACCAATAAATTTGAGTAATAATACCGAATTTTCAGAACGTCCTCAGATTGCAATATCTAAAAATGGAGTATTTGTAGTCTGGACAGATACTACAAATTCCAATAAAAATAAGGAAATTATGTTAGCAAAAAGTGTGGATAAAGGTAAAACATTTAGCAAAACAATAAGACTCAGCGATCATTCAAAAAATTCGTATAATCCTGAAATTTCTGTATTTAATGATAATGTGTATATTGTCTGGCAAGAATCAGATCAAAATAAGGTTGATAATAATAACGGCAGTATTATATTTACAAGTAGCAGCGATAGAGGAAATACATTTAACCATTCAATCGAATTGGTAAGCAATACTAAGGATGCATTTCCTAAAATCAATTCGTATGGAAAGGATGTGTATATTCTTTGGAATAATGAAAATAAAAAAAATGGTGGAATATTTTTTGTAAAAAGTCCAGATAAAGGAAATAATTTTGATGAGATAGTTAAATTAAATGAAAATACTAACTATGGAGAATCTCAAATAACAATCAATAAAAATGAAATATTAGTTGTTTGGGGCGGGCTTCTAACAAAGAATATTGATAATCTGTATTATGTTAAAAGTAGGGATAATGGAAATTCATTCACTACCCCAAATACATTTTCGAATAAAATTATAAGTAATGATAATGCAAATAATTATACTGAACTATATGATATTGTGAAGAATCCTGTCAATGTCGAAGTATTAAATAACAATCGTCTGTCTTTTTTAATTTGGCAAAATACTTTTTCTAATCAAAATGAGGATATATTGTTATTATCACCATCCTCAGCTAACCAGGATCAAAACGGATATGCCAGAATATTGAATTTAAGTCATAATCCTAGTGTTTCTGAATGTCCATCTATTGCATTTTCAAATAATACTCTCTATATAATATGGGAAGATTATATTAATAAAAATCATGAAATATTATTCGCAAAAATTAGCCTTAGCTTATAATGTAAAAGTAGACATAGTTTTAAGAAAATAAATTTTTGATAATAAACTTCTTTTTAAGCGATAACATTTTTTATGAAAAATTATAATGTGTAAGGAATGTTATTTTTCAGATTATGAGTTTTATTGTTAGTGAAGAGTCAGTAGTTGTATAAAAAGTATAATTGCCTGAAGGTAAGTTAGTTGCCACATATTCTAGAAATTCTTTTGGTTGAATTGAATTGTACCAGAATTAAAAATTATTCCTATTTTTTCTCATATAATATAGTTATGTTATTATTTATATATTCAAGACTATCTGAAATCATATATCGAATGTCAAATAAAGGGCCTGAAAGCGATAAAATAGATGTTAGTCGAAATGCCGACTCTATCGTACTTACACAATATAGTTCTGAGGCATCACAATTAATCAAATCATTTACAAAAAATATTCCTTTTGTTCTAGTATTTTTGATTTTAATTGGATCTATGACAACTTTTGATTTACTTATGGATTTAGGTTTTATTAGAATTTTATCAGATGAAATAATTGACGCAATGATAATTTCTGTATCTATATTTCTTATTATATTTACTCTTTTCATAATTAAACCTTTATTTAAATCTCAAAAAATACTGGAGAAATGGTCAAATCTATTTGAAAATAATGCAATAAGGACTGGTATAATACTAACAATTAAGAATAAAAGCAAAGAAGAAATTCTTTATGCCTTATCGGAAGTAATTGATCAAATTGCCATTCCATTAGAAAATTATCTTTCAAAATCTGATAACAAGGAATTTTATAATGTCAGTTTTGATGATACTACTACTTTCGATATATTAATTGATAAATCAACAATCAATCCTGTAATAGATTCTAGTTATTTGAAAAATACTATTCAAGATTATGGTGGTATTATAGTTAAAATAGCAGAGAAGACCGTTGACAAAAGTACTACTCAAACCTTTATCGAATCATTACAATTGTACAAGAAAAAAGGCAATAAGATAGGATTAGCCCTGCTAATAGGAGAAACTGTAGACCAAGAAAGTTATCACCTAATTAATAAAATAAAAGATAAAACTATTAGAGAAAACCTTATTTTTATAGAAAAACCTATCACTAATATGGATTACGATATAAAGAATTTAAACAATCTATTAACTTAATATATTTATTCTTCATCGTATATATTTCGGA
>JALDXL010000053.1:0-10465 GCA_032155045.1 Nitrososphaerales archaeon | reverse complement strand
TACATTAGCTACTAACACTTTTACATTAGCTACTAACACTTTTACATTAGCTACTGACTCGACAAAAAGATTGAAGGAAAATGTAAAATTACAAGATTTATACGAGAATTGAATCTAGTATTAAGCTTTTTAGATGGAAAGTATAACCAACACATTTTCAATCTTATTATATTATTTTATTAAATTTTAGAATAGTGTGCCGTGTGTTTTTGCTAATATGTTTTATTTTTTATAGCAATATAATTGTTCTTGTAATTCTTAAATTACGGATACAATAATTAGAAATAAAATTCTATTTTTCATAAAAGTAAAATTTACTAAGGTTAACAGTAATCTATCAGCTTAAATAATTATCAAATCTTTGTCAAATTTATTGAAATTGAAGATACCTTTTTTCTTTTGATTGTCTATGATTATACTATCCTCAATTCTTACTCCATATTTTGATTCGAGATATATACCAGGTTCTACTGTTAAAGTCATGTTATTCTTTAATAATTCTTCATTATTTGCCCGTATCCAAGGAGGCTCATGAACCTCGAGTCCAATCCCGTGGCCAGTTGAATGATTGAATTCTTTTGTAAATCCGTTTTTAGATATATATTCTCTACATGCTTCGTCTACCTCACCTATTTTTATTTTGTCACTGCATTTGTTTAATCCAAGTATCTGAGCTTCTTTTACTATTTCATATATTTTTTTCATTTCTGGATTGATTGATTTTAGGCCAAAAGTTCTTGTTGCATCAGCTACATAACCATTAAATCTTAAAGTCAGATCTACCACAATAAAATCTCCCCTTTTCAATTTTCTTTCAGAAACACTGGCATGAGGGAATGATGAATTTATTCCACTTGCTATTATGAATGGATATAATGTGGATTTGTAGGCTGGAAAACCTCCTCCCATTTTAAATGTTTCATAAATTAGTAAGGCTTGTAATTCCCTCTCTGTTATTCCTTCCTTAATTTTTTCAATACATATTTCATATAATTTATCAATTATATAAGCTGCTTTTTTGATATTTCTAATTTCATTCTCATCTTTTATACTTCGTGTTTGAAAAAAAGGATCTTCATTAACAATTATTTTATTATTGCCTATTTTTTCTCTAAGATGATTTAATATAGAATAATTAGTATCGTCTGTACAATAATATTCATTATTTTTTATTTCAGAAATGATAGACATCAGGGCATCAGTTCCTCTCCTTGTTTTTATTATTTCACATTCTGTTGAGTCTTTTACTGCACGGAAATATTCTAATTCTGGAGTAAATAATTTCGTTGTATTTTGGTTCAACAAAACTACTCCTTCCCCCCAAAACCCAGTAAGATAAAAAATATTTTCAGGTTGAAAAGAAATTATATTTGTACAATTAATATTAAATGTATTATCTAATAATCTCTTTTTTCTAAAATTAAACATTATACCTCTTTACCATACCTATTAACAATATCATATTATTTTTATGGTCATAATTAATTTTATTATGATATAGTATCATATTGTAATCATTAAATTATCATATTCAAGTAATTTTAAATAACGGTGATACAGAGTCTAATTGAAAAAAAATGGAATATTTAGCAATGCTTCCTGGGCCTACTAACGTTCCAAACCGTGTTATGAGTGCTATGCTTGCTCCTATTATAAATCATCGTAGCGAAGATTTTAGAATTTTATACAAGCGAGTGATCGAAAAAACACAAAAAGTTTTTGAAACTAGTGCTGATATTATTTTATTAACTACCTCAGGTACTGGTGCTGTTGAATCATCAGTAGTCAATTTGATAAAAAAAGGCGATAAAGCAATTATCCCTGTCAACGGAGAATTTAGTACTAGGCTTGCTGATTTGATAGATAGTTGGGGTGGAAATGCAATCAGAATAACAGCTCCTTTTGGAGAGAATCCTCCAATTGAAAAAATTGAGGAAGCATTTGAAGCTAATAAAGATGTAAAAGCATTGTATGCTGTTTATAATGAAACCTCTACTGGAACTACAATTAGATATATGGATAAATTAGGTGATCTTTGTGGAAAGTATGGTTCGTTCTATATAGCCGATGCTGTATCTATCTTGGGCGGAGATGAACTCCCAGTAGACAAGTGGAATATCGATATTTGTATCACAGCATCTCAAAAAGCTCTTGCAGCACCGCCAGGTGTTTCTCCTATATCAATAAATGAAAGGACGAAAAAATATATGCAGTCAAATCCATCACCAATATTGTATCTAAATCTTAATAGATATTTCAAATATTATAAAGAACACACTGAAACGCCATTTACTCCTGCTCTACCGTTGTATTATGCATTTGATGAAGCACTTACACTAGTGCTAGAAGAAGGTATGAGCAAAAGAATAGAAAGGCATAAAATATGTGCAGATGCATTTTATTCTAGTTTAAACGCGTTAGGTCTGACTCCTTTTGCTAAAGAAGATGCAAGAAGTAATGTAATTATCGCATTAAATTATCTCGATGGAATGGATGATAAGAAATTTAGGACTTTGTTATCAGAAGAATTTAAGGTTTTAATTGCTGGTGGGTTCGGAAATCTAAAAGGAAAAGTATTCCGAATAGGCAGTATGGGTGAAGTCACTAGATATCATGTCATGAGAACTATGTCATCTATTTATTCGGCAATGAAAATGTTAGGAATAGATGCAAAAGAAGAGGCATTATCTGTTGCGGAAGAAAAGTTAAAAAATCTATAAATTTATTAGTTTTTTCTTTCATTCATTTTTTTCTTTTTCTTGTCAAACTTAATATAAGGTAAATAAACAGCGATTTTTATGCCCTTTGATAAAGGATCTTTAATATTATTAGATTATACTGCTAGAATCAAAGATAATGGTGAAATTTTTGAAACAACTATTGAAGAAGATGCAAAAAAATCCACTTTATACGATCCAACTAGGAAATATGAGCCAAGACTTGTATCAGTTGGTGAAGGGTGGGTATTAAAGGGACTCGATGAAGCTCTTGTTAACACAAATGTAGGAGACAAACATTCATTTGAAATTTCCCCAGATAAGGGATTTGGTGAAAGAGATACAAATAAGGTTAGAATGATCCCACAGCGAAAATTGGGAGAAAAAGCTCATGAAGTAAAAGTTGGCGATTTAGTGGAATTGGATGATCGAACAGGGATAATTAGATATATTGGCTCTGGAAGAGTACAAATCGATTACAATCATAGACTTGCAAGTAGGGTTCTAGTTTATGATGTAAATGTTATAAAAAAAATTGAATCAAATGATGATAAAATCAAATACTTGATTAAACGACGACTTCCAATCGAGGATGAAAAGTTTAAATTTGAAAACAAGTCTGACGAAGTAATAATAGAATTATCAGAAGATGTTTCTTTATTGGATGGATTACAAATAATTAAAAAAGCAATAACGTCTGATATTTTCAAATTTGTAAATGAACTAAACAAGATAATCTTTCAAGAAGTCTATTTGTCACCAAAAGATAAAGATTCTACTACTGAAAGCACTACAACTAGCAGCGAACCTAATTCTGGAACCTCAGAAACATCTGCATCTGAAACCTCAGAAACATCTGCATCTGCAGATCAAACATCTTCATCAAAATCAACAACTAGTCCAAAATCTAAAAAGACTACTTCAAAGTCAGAAGCTGACAACTAAAACAATAATTTTTTGTATCTATTTTTAGATACTATTAATTATCAAAATTTTTTATTTAGGTTACATATTTTAAAAAACATAAAAATATTTTTTGTAAAAAATTTAATGATTTAAATAACTTTCGTTGATTTTGCTAGTTCATAAGCTGATTTTTTATTGAGTTTTGTCTTACTCAATATTGTGTACCTATCAGGTCTTAAATCTTGAGCCATTATTAATGACTGAACGATATCTTTTTCGGTTACATTTATCTGACTGGCTTTAATAGGTGCATTTACATTTTCTAAAACTGATATAATTGCTTCAAAATCCATATCATGAAGCTTAGCCATTATTATGGTTCCAAGTCCAACTCTTTCACCATGAAGACCACACTTGCCATCAGTGATATATTCTAAAGCATGACTAAATAGATGTTCAGAACCCGAACAAGGTCTACTACTGCCTGCTATTCCAGCAGCGACACCAGCACTAATCAATGCCTCTATTATAGTTCTTACTCCATTTTCATTTATCAATAATTCTTTTGATTTATTCATAATAATATCCGCACTTAATTTGGCTAGGTGAGCAGAATATGTTCCAAAATATTCATCTTTTTCATCTCTAGCTAATTCCCAATCTTTTACAGCAGTAAGTTTGCCTATTAAATCGCCACAACCACTAGACAATAATCTTGTTGGTGCTTCAGAAATTAATTTAATATCAGCCAGTACTCCTATTGGAGTATTTACTTTGATAGAATGAGGTTTATCTGATCCTTTTAGAGAAACAAATGGACTCGAAATACCATCATGAGAAGCAGAAGTGGGAATACTTATAAAAGGTTTTTTAATTGAATATGCAATCATTTTTCCAACATCGACAGATTTTCCTCCTCCGATTCCGAGTATTAGGTCAAGTTTTAATTTTTCAATTTCTGCTGTAATTTTAGACACAGCATCGAAAGATGCCTCTTTTCTAATGAACCAGTAATTTTTAATACCGTAGGAATCCAATGATTTTCTTATTTTATTTTCAAAATTATTTTTTACAGATTCCCCACTAATTACAACTACATCGGATATTCCATTGTTGATATCTCCTATAAAATTTCCAAGTTCAGAAATTAGGTTATAACCAACGAGAATTTTCCTTGGGAGCTCCATTAAATGAGTACTGGACTTCAAATACTTGTCTTTAAAATAAATTATAATTATTTAATGAAATAAATATATTCCTTAATTTTAAAATTTTATTTTTGGTTGTCCTTTTATTATTCTTCTTGTTGCCCTGGTTTTTGCCCTTCCTGTGATTCTTGTTGTTGTTGTACAAGATCAGCTATTGCATATCCCATGCCAACTCTTTTAATTTTTATTTTGACTTGATCTCCTACTTTTGTATTAACTACAAAAATTACCATCCCTTCAATTTTTGCAACACCAGAGTCTCCTCTTTTACTCATTGCTTCGATTTTTACATCGTATTCTTCTCCTACTTTAACTGGAATTTTAAAGGATCTAAACTTTCTGAAACCTGTTTCATTTCTTTGTCCATCAATACTGGATCTGTCTTGATTGTTTGTATTTTCTCTATTGGTTTCTATATCCATATAATCTAACCTTTCTTTGCATTGAATGTATTATATATTACTATTTCAACCTTATTTTTAGATTTAGAGTAAAAAAGCATTATATGAGTCTTCTATTGGTTAATAAATAAATAAAAATAATACATTATTACATAAAAAATCGGAATCAATTTATATTTCAACAAAAAAATTGAGGTATATTATACTATACCGAAGGAAATTAAATATGGAATTTACAAATTTTGATAATGAACAATCAAGTCAGAATATAATGGCTACTATTTTAAAGAATTTACCGAAGGAATCTGGCTTGACAAAGATAGAATACGAAGGACCCAGTATTGCTCTTTATAGTAAAAATCCCAAATTCTTGATAGAAAACTCACATATAATTTCCAATATCGTCAATACAATTAGAAAGAGAGTAGTAATAAGAACTGATGAATCAATCAGAAAATCTCGAAAAGATTCAACCAATATTATTGAAAAAAGTCTCAAGTCATTTAATACTGAAATTATAGGAATTATTTTTGATGAAGCATTAGGAGAACTCACAATATTCATAAATAATTCGTTCGAAATACAAAACAAGATAGAAGATACAATTTTATATGATTTGGTCAATCAAACTGGATGGAAAATTAATATTCGTAGATCTCCAATGAAGATACCTATAATTCAATTTATAGATAAAGTTCTAAATAATTCGATTGATTATAGAATAAAGTTCTATAAAGAATTAGGTGAAAAACTTTTTAGACCAAAATTAAGCAGCAGTTGTGAAGCAAGTATTGTTACATTGGGAGGTTTTGGAGAAATTGGCAGATCGTGTTTTTTGCTTATTACTAAAGAAAGTAAAGTTCTACTTGATTGTGGAATAAATATTCATGAAGAAAAACCTCTAAATTATTTTCCAAGATTTGATATTACTGGTTTTTCTTTAGATGAAATAGATGCAGTAATAATAACTCATGCCCATATAGATCATACTGGTTTTCTTCCTTATCTCTTTAAATACGGATATAGAGGTCCAATTTATTGCACTGAACCCACGTTACCATTAATGACGCTTTTATTCCTCGATTATCATAAAAATCATGGAATTTATTCCGAAGAAGATATTGAAAACGTAATCATTCATACTATGCCGTTAAGTATTGGTATAGTTACGGATATATCGCCAGATATAAAACTCGTACTCTCAAATTCGGGTCATATATTGGGTTCTATAACCAGTCATCTTCATATCGGTAATGGAGAACATAATATAGTTTATACAGGAGATTTGAAATTTGGAAAGAGCAATTTATTAGACAACGCTTCTTGGAACTTTCCAAGAGTAGAAACACTCATTATAGAGGGTACATTTGGAAGTAAAGATTTGCCTCATAAACGTGAAGAGGCGGATCCAAAATTAATAGAAAGTATTAATCAAACACTTAGAGAAAACGGTAGAGTCCTAATTCCGGTTCCCATAATTGGGCTTTCACAGGAACTTATCTATACCTTAACAAAGTATCAAGAACTAGGTACTTTGGATCAATGCGAAATTTTTGTAGATAAATCAATACTTGACGCAACTCATATTTACGAAATATATTATGAATATCTAGGAAAAGAAATTAAAAATAAAGTTTTAAACGAAAATATAACATTATTCAATTTTGAAAATCTCAAACCTCTCAATTCAAAATCAAAAGTCGATAAACCTGGAATTATATTGGTAGCATCAGCTATGCTGAAAGGTGGTCTTTCTGTAAAATTTTTAAAACAAATTCATAACGATCCTCTTAGCAAAATAATATTTTTATCTTATCAAACTTCAGGTACACTTGGTAAAGAGATTCAGTCGGGTATTACTGATATAACGATAAATGGGCAACAACATCTTAAATTAAAATGCAAAATCGATTCTATTCATGGATTTAGTAATCATTCAGACTATAATCAGCTTCTTGCTTATATTAGTCGATTGAAACCAAAACTTAAAAGAGTTATAGTAAATCATGGAGAGAAACCTCGTATTCAAAATCTGGCATCATCTGTAAATAAGATCCTTAATATTCAATGTCAATATTTACTTGTCCCTGAAGCGACTAAACTTTTATAGATTAATTTTTTAGTCTCACTTTTTGAATTTTTACAGAATATCTACAATAATATAATAACTATATCAATAGAAATCCTAATACTTCGAATAAATAAAATGGCCAGTTGGACAATCACTAAACTTAAAGGTGTTTATTTCTTATAGTAATTTATGCAGAATGAAGACACAGTAAGATCGTCTATTGATAATCTTTCAAAAAATTGGAATATTGAAAAAGCTATCTACGATCTTCATTTGGGCAAAAGGAATGATGTAGTGGATACAACAATTAAAGTAAATCAAGTAGTTTTTCACATACCTAAATTATCCGATGATAATTTGTTTGTTTTATGGAAATGTCTTTGGCCAGATTGCCATAACTGTTGTGAAAAACAAGGAAGATTACCATTAACCAAAGATGATATTTATAGTCTTAGTAATAAAATGAACTATGAATCTATAAATGATTTTTTGAAACAAGAGACAAGAATATCATCTTGGAATGAGCCAGGGAATTTTGGAAATTTAATTACTCATATTACAATGATCTCTCTAAAAAGAAAGGAAAATGAGAATGATGAAGATGATGGAACCCCGATAAAATGTAGATTTTTAGATAATCAGGGAAGCTGTAAAATTCAAGATGGCAAACCAGGAGTTTGCTGGTTGTATCCTTTTGCATCATGGATGGAATCTTATAATAACAGACCACTAGTCCATGCTACATTTCAATTCACAGGGGATTGTCCTGGCTATTATCTTAGTAGAACAATAAATGATATGATGCCTATTTTAAATGAGTATTCATCAAAAATATACAATTATAATATGAGTGTCAATAGGACAACAAGAGAAGGGTTTGGCATTACAAATATCATATATTGATACTTTGAAACTTTATACATCTAATATATTATTAAAAATATAAAAAAAATAAATAAAATTAAAAAAGACAAATAAATAACTCTATTTCATCAATAGTGCTATTATGTCTAATGGTAAATCTGCTCCTTCTGATCCTTCTTCTTCTGCTGACGATAGCAATAATATTAAAAATGCAGCTGATTTATTATTAAAAGGCGGTACGTTACTAAGCACTTCATGTGATAATTGTGGAGGAGTTCAGATTCGGTTTAAAGAAAATATTGTCTGTGTTAACTGCGGAAGAAAAGTAAAAGAAATAAATTCTACACATATTGAAGAGGGGAAGATAAAAAAAGAAAAAAAGGATACAAGTCACCATGATCAATCAGGGTTATCCACTAACGAAAATATTTTAGTTCAATCAACTCATGAATATAATGATGATGAAACCCACAATGATATCAAAGATAGTGGAGAAAACAAAAGTATCCAATTTCTAAATTTAAAAAGAATTATTGCTAAAAAAATTACAATACTAATTACTGGCCTAGAAAACGACAATGATGTTCTTATTCAAAATAATAAACTTGAATTAATATCAAAATATTTAGATGTGCTTTATAAAATAAGATTGATTGACAAAGAAATTTAGTTAAATCTAATCTAATCTAATCTAATTTTGTTGAATTGATTTTTTAGGTACATTTTTTATAATTTTGTTATTGTTTTTATTTTGTTAATGTTATGATGACTAAAATCTGAAATTGATACACTTTTGACACATACTATATGCGTAGGTTTTAAAATAAAATTATAGGTGATGTTTTTTTCGTGGTTTTGAAAGGTTTTAAATTTTAAATTAGAGAATACATTTCAAATCGTTATTGAAACTTCAAATGACCATATTAAAATTAAAAAGGTACTGTCCAATTAATTATTTATTTTAATTTTTTATATATTTTAACTATCATAGGTTTAGAGGCAAGTTTTTTTTTCAAACTTTTAATTAATTTTTGCTTTTTATGTGCAAAACCTAAAAAATCCGTTTCTTGTCTAGAAATCCTTAATGATTTCAAATTTGTTTGAAGATCGTCTAATAATTGTTGGTCTTTAGTAATATATATAATAAAAGAAATATTATCTGGTATCAAATAATATTTTCCAAAGCTGGCAAGTTCATCTTTTTTCCATAGGGACTTATGTGTCTCAAACACGTTATCGAATACATCTTTTTGGTTACTTGGGCTCTTTGGAGTACCTATTATGATGCCTTTATTCTTAGATAATAATTTATTTACTAACGTTGTTCCTTCCTCTTTGCTAAAATGTTCTAAAACATCTATTAATAAAACGAGATCATATTTATAATCAATTTTATCGATTAGCTCAGTTATATTTTCTGTATAGATATTATTGTAAATGAATTTATGTAAAGGTGTTATATAATTTTCAAAAACCTCAACTCCATCTATTCGTCTTAGAAATTTATATTCTCGCCTTCCATCCCATAATTCTAGATATTCTCTACAGAGTACACCATATTTGCCAAAACCACTACCAATATCTAGAACTGAAAAAGGTTTTAGTGCAATAATAATATCCATAATTTTTGATATGTGATAATGTTGACTTGAAGGCAATATCATAAAATAGAAATGTAAGATTAATTAAATCTTTTTAACACTGAATGTATGTGCTTGAAATTATTATCTTTTCTTTATAACGGTAATTAATTTAATATACGACGGTAATAGTTAAATAATATGTTTTACTTGTGAATATGTCTATTGTACTATGAGATATTGTTTTCATGCTGACCAATTTTCTAATTATCAATACATGTTGATTAGGTTCAATTCGTCTAAATTGAGAAAGAAATTAATATTAATTACTTAAATAAGGTAATGAAATTCTAAAGGGTCTATTGAAAACTGTTATGTTGGTAGGTGTGGATAATGAAATAATACAAAACATCCAAATTTTCCAGTCGAAACAATTTCTATTGAAAATCTAGAATATCTATATATTTCCCCAAAAAGCATAATACATTGAATCGGCTTGCGCAAATTATTAGGTATCCATATAGGTAAGGTACATTTTTATGGTAAATAGGGAAGAGAGAATAGCAACTATAATCCCAGCACGAAATGAAGAGAATTTTATAGGAAAAACATTAACCGCCCTTTTGGATCAAGATAGTATTAGTAATCATATTATAGTAGTGAATGATGGGTCTGAGGATCGAACTAAACAAGTTGTTAATTCATTTAGCAATATTGA
>JALDXL010000052.1:0-10472 GCA_032155045.1 Nitrososphaerales archaeon | reverse complement strand
TCCTATCGCAGAAACAATATCAAACAAACATAGAAAACAATTTGACCATTGGTTTTCAAAGGTAAGACCTGGGAGAAGAGTTATGATCAGACATTCTCCTTTGTCTTATTTAGTTACTAGAACTTATTTCCAATGATTAATGCATTTTGAATAAGAGAATATCAGATATTCTATCTATAGCGAGTTTGACAAAAATAAATACATCTCATAACTACCTTCAGTGTCATCTTACCCTTGATACTTCTACTGTTACAGATAGGTTGTAAAACTTGAATTAAGAAACGCATGTATAAATTGTTAAACGGTATTAGGGAATATAATAAAGCGTATATTGTAATTTTATTGATTCAATTGTAAAAATACAAAATTGGGTAAAAAATTGTTGTTATAATATTCCAAATGTAGGTATAGCAGCACCTGTTATAGCCTTTGCTTCTTCTGAGCTAAGAAACAAGACTACATTTGCCAAATCTTTTGGCTTCACCCATTTGTTAAACTCTGCATTTGGCATGGCTTTTCTATTTGCTTGGGTGTCTATTATGATTGGCATTATACAATTTACATTAATATTTGATTCCTTCGTTTCCTCAGATAGTGATTCTACTAGCCTTATTAGTCCGGATTTGGATGCTGCATAGGCAGAATAAGAACCTTCAGCATGTAAGCCTTTTTTAGAAGATATATGTATTATCTTACCATATTTCGAATCAACCATATGTCTAGTAACGTATTTACTTATCAAGAATGCTGATTTTAAATTCATAGTCATCATCAAATCCCATTCTTTTTCATCTAATTCAACTATGTTTTTTGCTCCGATAATTCCACCAACAACATTCACTAATATATCAATATGACCATATTTGTCCATAATAGTGGAAATTAGTCTAGATACTTCTTCCTCTCTTGTAATATCTGCTTTGATTAATTGTATATCTGATTTATTTTCTGTTTGTGTCGACGGTTCTTTGTCATGAACATATGAAGATATTACGGTAGCATTAGATTCAACAAAAGCATTTGTTATAGAGCTCCCTAAAGCTCCTGTACCACCTGTTACTAAAACAATCTTATTTGAAAAATCATATTTGATATTATTACTGTGATCATTCATACTACTCTAAATGTATGTTTACAAAGTATAAAGATTATGCATATTATTTAATTGAATTATGTTCAATATAGATTTTAATTTCTTAATATGATCTTACTTTTTCTAATCCTAGTGATAGAATGCGTATTACGACGTTGAATGTAGCCTCTTTCAAGTAATTATATTTGGAAATGATATTTAAAATATTGAATATTTGTTTTTCATAGAATTTATTATCATCTTTTTAATTCCCATTTCTGACACCATATATCAAGACTTTGTAAAATTGGCTCCAAATCTTTAGCTTTTGTTGTCAATCTATATTCAACTCTAAGAGGTATTTCTGGATATATTTTTTTAGCAATTAGTCCTTCTTTTTCAAGTTCTGATAATCTATCAGATAAAACAGTATTACTTATATCTTTTAAACTTCTCTTTAATTCATTAAATCTAACTACATTTTTAGAACTTAAGTTTTTCAATATTAGCAACGACCATCTTCTTCCTAAAACATCCCAGATATTGAGTATATTACATTTTTCTTCTAAAGATTTAGTTTCAGATTTTGAATATAATGCGATATTATCAGATATTTTTACCATTCTATATTAGGTTATAAGATACTACTAAGTATTAAATATTAATGAATTAAAATCATCAAATTTCTTATCTAAATCATATTCAACAAAATATACATTTATGATCAAGTTTTGAATAACCAAGGTTTTAATAATTTTGTTAAGAGAGGCATTATCACATAAGTCATCAGTAGAACTGTTATAGTAATAGCAATAACAAGTCTTATTGGAAATGGTATTGCTAGCATTTCTATTAAAAAATGGATTTGCGGAACTAAAGTCAATAGGAGAATTGAGATAACTGGAATAGTAACAATTACCATTTTGTAACGTGGTGGAGGTTGCAGAGGTATTAGAGGCGACGAGATTTCGTCTTTAAAATAGGGAGTAAACCAAAACTCTAAACCTGTCATTTTCTGTACATCCGGATAGGTCTCTACGAGTTTTCTTCCTTTTTGTAACCATTCATTTCGTATTGGCGTATTCTCCCATTTAGCAAGATTATCATAACTATTAAATCTAAATATTATCACATATTCAAGTTTGGATTTATTGTTCGTATCGATATTAGGATTCGGTCTAATTATGTCAATACCCATACTTCCTTCTTGTCTAGAGACTTCTTTAGAAATTCCTGAAAGCCACTCTTCAAATTCTTTGATTTTATCTTTCTTAGCAATAGGTTTAACAATCACAGTAACAGGTCTTGAATGCTTGTTACTATTATCGTCTTCCTCAGACATCTTTTTTATATATCATTGAATAAATAAATAGTCTCTTGGCATTCAATTTTTGTGATAATTCTTCAATAATTAAAATGATGAGTATTATTTTCGTAAAGAACTTAAAAGAATACCAAATTTTCTTTGGATTTTAACAAAAAGAAGAAAATATTATTATCCTAATCTTCCATTTCTATAATCTTCTATGGCTTGATAAATCTCTTGTTGAGTATTCATTACAAATGGACCGTATCTAGCTATTGGTTCTTTTATAGGAATTCCTCCAATTAGCAATAATTCAAGTGGAATTTTTGAATCTTTAGGCGCTTGGATGTATATTTCCTTGCCATCTCTATCAAATATTACTAGATTTCCTCTTTCAATTATTTTGTTACTGATATTACTCTGTTTAAATATTCCACTTCCTTGAATCACATAAGCAAATACATTGTATTCTTCTGGAACTGGTTGTGAAATCTTAGAACCAGGTTGTAATTTAAAATGCAAATACATGATCGGAGTTATTGTATCTATAACTGCTTTTGCACCTACTGATTCACCTGCTATGACTTTGACAATAACATTTCCATTTTCTGTAGTTCCAGTTGGAATTTTTGGGCTATTAATTTCTTGATATCTTGGCTTCATCATCTTATTTTTTTTAGGAAGATTAACCCATAACTGAAATCCATGCAGTTTACCTCCTTTTTTACTAAATTCTTTTTCAGGCATCTCTGAATGGATAACTCCAGAACCTGCAGTCATCCATTGTACATCTCCTGCATTAATAGTTCCAGCATGTCCTTGAGAATCTTTATGTTCAAATTTTCCTTCTAACAAGTAGGTAACAGTTTCAAATCCTCTATGAGGATGGTTAGGAAATCCTTTTTGTTCTCCTGATTTTATGTCCATCGGTCCCATTTCATCTAACAACAAAAACGGATCAAAATCTGAGATGGATCTATTCGGAAACGACCTATTCAATGTTACACCTTCACCATCTTGGGTTGTTTCACTTTTTATTACTTGAAGAATAGAACGAGTAGATTTGTTATTGATAAAATTATTATCTGAATTTGATGTATGTTCTTTTTGTTGTTCAACATCTTTTATTATTTTTTGATTATTTATTTTTGACATACTATAGTATACGAACCAAGCTATTTAAGTTAAGTAGTAATTTAATACTAAGTAGGTATTTAAAATCTTACTTGTATATCCAAACACCCATCATTATCATAAAAAATAGATTAAGATCGAGAAATATAGTTCTTCAGATTAAATTCAATTATGTCTATTAAAGCATATATATTATAAAGTCAAAGAATTTCCTTTGATCATCTTTTAATATTTAGGAGACGAGAACAAAACATGTCAAATAATAACCAAAATACTAATTGTTTTCATCTTAGCAAAGTTAACGAAAATATAAAAGGAAATACTAAAGGTTGTGAAGAATGTGAAAAAATAGGCTCAGATTGGGTACATTTACGTCTTTGTCTTTCATGTGGACATGTTGGTTGTTGTGATTCTTCTGTCAATAAACATGGTACAAAACATTTTCAAGAAACTGGTCATCCTATTATAAAATCATATGAACCTGGAGAAGATTGGAAATGGTGTTATGAAGACAAGATCTTTATGAAATAAGTGGAGTGGTTTAAGATGAGCAATAATAATGAGAATAAAGAATCAATTAAAAATAAACCAATGATTGTTTCATTACCAAACGGGCCGTTATATTTAATCAATGATAGAGAAGCTAAAGTCGTAGAAAATCTTGTGAATTCAAATGATGAAAAGCTATCAAATATTCAAGGAATAGCTTTGTGTAGGTGCGGAGCATCAAAGAATAAGCCTTTTTGCGACGGTACTCACAGTATAATAGGCTTTTCAAGTAAAAATAATAATAAAACTATTGATGACAATAACGATAAAAATAAAATCAATTCAAAAGGAAAAAGAAAAAGCTATGTTGGCAAAAATATAACAATTCATGATAATAGGGGTATTTGTTCTCATGCAGCTGAATGTGTAAATAACTTACCTTCAGTATTTCGATTAAATCAAAGACCTTGGATAAAACCAGATGATGATGAAACAATAACAATAGAAAAAATTATTGAAACTATAAGGAAATGCCCTTCAGGTGCATTGAGCTATTCGATTGATAGTATTGAGTACAGAGATTATAATGGAAAGCCATTGGTTAAAGTAAGCAAAGATGGACCTTATTTAGTAAGTGGAGGAATAGAACTCATAACAGGAGAAGCAGAATTTCCTAACGATGCATCAAAAGAACATTATACACTTTGCAGATGTGGTGCCTCAAATAACAAACCATTTTGTGATGGTTCTCATAGTACTATAAATTTTAAAGATAATAAAAACTAATTATCATATTTGTAGAATTGGATCAATTTGTGATTGTTCTCAGCTCATGAAATTCCAACAATAGCTCCATACCTTGAATAAAGAGTTATCAGAATAAACGGTATATCTATAACTTAATTGATATATACAATAAATATACAAAGATTCAGATTACCAATCAGGTAATGCTAATTCTTTATTGCCATCAGAATTTTTTCTTCACCAAATCAAAATAATCACTTTTATCAATGGGATTCACACTCACTAACTCCTTCAGGATAAAATAAAAACAATAAATCTGGCACATCATCAAAAACAGAAAAAAATATTATATGAATAGTTAAGAGGTCAAGTGAAATAAATATTCATTAGCTCATTTGGCGATCAGTCGCTTGACAAGCGCCTCAGCTACAGCTCTAGCACTTCCTGGATTCTGACCTGTAATCAGACGTCCATCTTCAATCACATGAACTTCAAATGGTTTGTTAGCCTTGCTATATTGTGCCCCAATTTTCTTTAATTCGTCTTCTAGGTTGAAAGGAACGGCATCGTCTCTCTTCGCCAAAACCTCTTCAGGCCAAGAGAAACCAGTAACTTTCTTACCTTTAACTAACGGCTCTCCAGTACTTAGATTCACATTGAGGAGACCTGTTGCACCATGACAGACCGTTGAAACAAATCTACCGGTCTCATAGAACCTCGCCATTAAATCTTCTAGGTCTTTGCTTTGGCGAAAGTCAAACATAGTTCCATGTCCCCCAGTAAGATAGATGGCGTCATAATCCTCTACATTAACATCAGCAACTTTCTTGGTATCCTCAAGAAGATCCATAAATCGCCTATCTTTGTAACGTTTTTCAGTGCCCATTTCTACCAAGACTTCATGAGCTAAACTCTCCGGATCAATAGGAATCTGGCCACCTGCCGGACTAGCTATTTCCATTGAAAATCCAGCTTGTTCGGCAACATCCCAAAAATGAGTTAGCTCTCCAAGCCAAAGACCAGTTCTCATACCCACCTTCTTATAGTCGCCAGCATTAGTAACGATGATTAAGATCTTCTTAGTGACATTCTTTGTAGGAGTCTCTGGTGTCATCTGTCTTTCTTTTCCAGATGTCATGAAATAATAGCATGATTGACTGTAATAAAGATTAGTTCATTTTGAACTATGTCTGCAAGTTATAAAAATATTTATTGAAATATGTTACCAATAATATAACCTCGAAAAATACTAAAAACAATAAAAATTGAAATCTATCAAACTAAAAAAACTAAATTGGTTTGAGATCGATTTATTGTAAACTAGGAGAAAAAAAGAATCTATTTTGCATAAATTTTTTTAATCGTATATTGTTTTGATAACAATAGAAAGATCTTTCGCAGATGTTATATTTTTACCTCATTTGTACAAGAAAAGATTAAAGTAATCGAATTAAAAACCCAACTATATTTGATGAGTTTGACAATGAATAACATGGAAGGAATATTATCTAGAGGAAAGTTTTTTATTGTTCATGGAAATGGAAATAACTAATAAATCGGCTATAATAAATTAATATGATAAAATAACTAATAGAATTGACTAACTGGCTAGAGTAGAATATATTACTTTATCTAGGTAACTTTCAAAATAGAAACTAATCAGCTATATGATAATGATATAAAATTGTAATCTTGATTCTATGCTCAACGTGGGGCATAAAATATTATTACAGCTCCTATTACAACAACAATCGATCCTATTATTTCGTATCTATCTGGTTTTTTCTTGTCTACTATTCTACCCCATATTACTGATGAAATTATGAATATTCCACCATAAGCCGCATAAACTCTTCCAAAATGGGCTGGTTGAAAGGTAGGAATTATACCATATATAAATAGAATAATTGCACCTAGAAAGGCTAATGCAATTGATTTCTTTTCTCTTATCCAAAGCCAAACTAGATATCCTCCTCCTATCTCCATTATAGCTGCTACAAAAAATAGAGCGCCAGAAAATATCGGATCTACTGTTTCGATTGCCATAATGACTTCTCCTTGTCTTTTCTAGGCATATAGTAAATTATTGCAACACCTATTATGGCTACACTAGCACCAAAAAAGTCATAGAAGTCAGGTGCAATTCCTCCAAAGATCCACCCCCATAATACAGACATGATTATGAAGATTCCTCCATATGCAGCATAAATCCTGTGAAAATGTGACGGCTGAAAAGTGGGAATAATTGCATAAAGAAATAATATGAATCCTCCTAACAATCCTAGGTACCAACCCATATCATCACGTAACCATAACCAAACCAAGTATCCGCCTCCAATTTCACAAAGACCAGCAAGAAAAAAAGAATAACAAAGTCACCACTCTTGATTTGTTTTTGTTACCTTTATAATCCACTATGAATACTAAAGATGTAACATATATTAATCGTGATCTGCTATATCTATTCGAAATTTTAAATTTTAAATTTTATATTTTATTTTATATGAATAGTATCTAATCCAGAAAATTTGTATTATCAGAGAAATTCTGTCATCATTCCATAGTTAATATATTTTCAAAATTTTCTGAAAATTCTTCTATAAATGCATCCAATAGTTCATCTATTATAGAGTTTCAAAATAAAATAATCATAATAACATGAAATATAACTAATATTATTAAATATTATGCCTAACCTGGAAGAATAAAAATTATAAAACCAATTAAAGAATAATATATATTTTTGTATACAAACAATAGTCAATAATTTCTAATGATTTTAGCGTAGTATAAATTTCATAGAAATGTAGTGCAATAAACAAAAAATGTTTATTTATGTATTTTTTATGATAATAAATAAAATAATGATTATTAGAGATGTTATGGCTAAAGCTTTGCCTCATAGATTATATTAAACGGTGTCTGGGCTGCTCGTCTGAATTTGGTAAATCCAGCTGCTTCTACCGTATCTTTTATTTTCTTTTCACCAGCTTGTGCGCCTAAGGCAGGACCATTGTCTGCTAAGGAATTTGGAACGCATACAAGAGTGGATGCTGCATAATAGGTTCTGCCTACTAAATTAAGATTCTCTTCTACCTTGTCATTAGCCATTGGTTCTATAATCATACATGTTCCATCTGACTTAAGAGATTGCTTTGCAAATTTCATAGCTCCTACAGGATCACCCATATCATGTAGACAATCAAAAAAAGTGATTAGATCATAATCATTTCCAATTGATTTATCGTTTGCTGATACTACATTAAATTCTGTATTTACTGTTACTCCTTCTTTTGTTGATACCTCTTTAGCTTGTTCAATAGAAGGACCGTGGTTATCAAAACCATAGAATTTAGAATTTGGATAAGCCTTAGCCATAAGAATTGTTGATATACCATACCCACATCCAATATCTGCAACTTTAGCTCCTTGTTTTAGTTTTTCTTCTACTCCATCAAGGGAAGGAATCCATGAACTAACAAGATTTCCAACATAGTTAGGTTTAAAAAATCGTGCAGTACCTTCGAAGAGATCATGATGATGTTCTCCCCATCTTAATCCCTTTCCACTCTTGAACATTTCTACAAATTTATCTTCATCTTTAAAAAAAGATTTAATTGATTGATATGCTCCATGGATATACACAGGACTATTCTCATCTGCTAACGCCATTGCTTGTTCAGGTGGAAGAGTATATTTTCCATCTGATGCATTATACGTTATATAGCCTCCAGCTGCTTGATTAGCTAACCATTCTCTAATAATACGTTCATTAGTGTTGGTCTTTTTTGCTAATTCTTCCGATGTAATGGGCTTTCCTGATTCTGCCATTGCTTTGTATAAACCAAGTCTATCTCCAATAATCAAAAGCATTGCACTCATAGTACTTGCAATGTCACCAACAGCTTTTAGCATAAAATCATTTAATTTTTGTTCATCGATTTTATTAGGGGTAGTATTTGCTTGCATTTTGTTACGAAGTACTAAATAGTATTTAATCTTTTAATTTAATTTCAAGAACAGAATAATGATATTGGAAGAAGGATAGTTATATCGTCTCTTTCTAAATAATTTGTTACCTTTTTTATATTACAGAAAAGCATTTACTTTTCAATTCTTCTAATTGCCATTGCCAATAATGACTATTATTATTCTATTATAAATTATTTATTCCAAAATTATATGATTCCATCATTCATTATAAAAACAAAGAAATCTTTAAAACTAAACTAATCATATATATTTTCATAATTAACATATTATCAAAGCAATTGTATTCATCTATGTCATATGGCTTTTAATAGAAATTATCCTTCACTAAAATTATATGTTGAAAATCTATTCAATGTTTATTACATTAACATTTCTTGTGTTTGCTCTAATTGCAAATACAACTGGAATCATATCAATATCATTAGAAAATGTGTTAGCACAACAGAATGGTAGTGGAATAGGTGAAGATACAGAAGTAGGAGATTCAGAACTAGGTGGAGTTACTGGTATGACTGAAAGTGACATGGGAGGTAAAGATATAGGAATGACCGTAAGTGATTTAGAAAATGATACAAATATTGCCAATATTAGTAAAACTGATTGATGAACAAATTTTCAAATCTAACAGAACATGTTCTATAACAAAATTTTTCACTTCCAGATCTCTTGTATTAATTGACTGGTATTATAATTGACAAAAATAAACGTCGATAAATATTATTTTTTTAGGATTTAAATTTAATTAGTAATTTTATAACAGTAGGCTTGTTCAGTTATATATCAAAATAATACAATAAATATTTAGATGTTCATATATTAAAGTACGAGAATGATAATTTTTTAACAATTTTTCATGATTAATTGTATTTTATCAAAATTTTTATTTATATTTAATTAAATGAAACAGATTTGTTAATATTAAATTTAGTTTTATCTAGGAAAAATTCTATTAAAAAGAGTCACTCAGAGTTACTCTTAAATTACTTAAATTACATTTATCATATAGAAAGTGAAAACTCCCAAATGGATTTGTAATATCTGTAAACAAACTCTAACGAGAAAATGGAATGCAAAACGGCATTGCATTATTAAACATGATGGTATATCTGACTCTATTGTTCCTTTCAGGGATTATATGAGTTTGACAGCAACGACCAAGATGTATCCTTACCTTTCTAATCAGGATATATCTTCATCTAAAATCAACAGTAACCAAATCCCATATCAAAATCCTTTTTTTCAAATTGAACCATCAACAATCCCTAATCCCCTAGACTTTCGTCATGGACGTACTATCAAAGAAGATAATAAAGTAGATGATTTTACAAAAAGAGAAAAGTTATTATCAGATAAACTAGACAAAATAGCACCAATATACGAAGAAATTGAAAATATTTTATCGACATCTTATTCGACTGAATCAGAAGAGAAATCCATTCTAGGAGATATCGTTTGTCGGGCAATAATTTCTGATAATCCTATCAGATTCATGAATAAGTGCATAAGAGATACACGAAGGACTAAATTTCATAATGTGATGTTAGAGAATGCATCCATATCTCTTGGTTGGGATAAACAAACAACGAAAGAATATCTAAAAAATTTATTAAAAGAGGATATAACAGAGTAGTTGTTTTTTTTTTACCAAAAATTTTAGCAGTATTACAAAATGATATTTATTTTGATTTCCGTCTGGAATAATAAGCGGCCAACAGGTCAAAAGCTAAGTAA
>JALDXL010000051.1:0-10579 GCA_032155045.1 Nitrososphaerales archaeon | reverse complement strand
CCTTATACCGAGCCTTTATCATGGTAAATTATATTTAATCCATATTTTTCAAATGTTGATTCCATTTAATTAATATCATTTTGTAATTATTGATATTATAACTATTAAAATAGTGTCGACATTGTTGAATATTATCTGTGACCAATAATACTATTTTATTGTTATTTAGGATTTTAGTATTAGAATTATTAGTATGATCAATATTTTTTACTATTTTATCTGAAACCTTTCTCATTTTTCTCGTCTTTCATTTAACGAATCAAATTTTGAATATATTACTCCTTCTGAATTACATATAATACTATGATTATCATTGATTCTGTGTTTATGAAATTTATGAGGAAGCTTTCGAAAATTATGACTATTATATAAACATATTAATGAGACAGTTAACCCATGTATTTTATTCAGTTCCTCAATTGTTTGATCCAACCATTCTTCTAGAGCAATTGTTTGATCAAAATGTTTATTTTTAAAGAGAAGGTTTGAAATATCACATACTATTCTAATCTCCTTTTTACAATCTAATATTACTTTTTCAAAAATTTGTTTTTTCAGATCTTCAAAGGGTTTTAGATTATCACATGTTGCATTAATATAAAAATCATCACTGTTTTTAATTATTATAAAATTTTTTTTATAAAGTTTTTTTAGATTCGGAATTTGTGTTAAAATCATTTTTGAATGTTTTTTTTCTATATTGTGGATAGAAATATATACACATAACTGTCCTTGTTCTAATCCCTCATTGATATATTGTAATATACTATTTGAGAGAGGAAAAGAATACGAAGGTTCTAGTTCTTCTTTCTCGCAATACATGCAAATATGTTCTGTAAAATTAAGATTATGTGGATCATCAAAGATATTTCTAGATAGATTATTTATAAGATGCATACTATGATGATCAAAAAGTGCTCTTCTAGAATGTCGATTTAGCTTTTCAAAATCATCCAAGTCATAAGCACAAATACATGTTAAAGGAAAATCATATAAAGGTGAAATTGATTTTTCAATTTCAATTATATATTTTTCGTAACCTCTTTCAAAAAAGATTCTAACATCTGCGAATGCTCTTAAACCTCGTTTTCCTTTCTCGATTGCTTTATTTGTGGTATCAGAATATTGTTTGACAATCTTGTCATAATCTAATACATTGGTTGAAAAATAGAATTTCCTCGAGCTTTTGATATTTATAATGCCATTTTTTTCTTGATTTTCAAGTTCATTGGCAGAAATCTTCCATTTTTGAATTATTATATTTCTAACTTCATCTTTAGTTAGTTCATCGGTAATCATTAATATTGCTTCATTTTTTTTCTCAAATCCAATCCTAAGGTATTCTAAACCTTCTTCTATTTTTCGCTGTGGTGAAGAATATACTCCAAGAATATGGTTATTATCTTGAATTTGAGTCGTTGGAGACAAAAGTAATATACTTTTATTATGAAATACATTATTTAATTTAACCGCATAATTTATTCATCACAATTTTATATCATTTTCGATATATTTTCTAGATTTAAATCTAATATATATAATAAAATATTCAGATGTTATATTTTTTAGTTAAATGAAACAAATCATAATTTTACAACTAATTAGTAATATGTAGTTCTAAAAGAATCGGTTTCAATGTTGATAAATATTTTAAAGATTAAGTATACGTTGCACCGAAGCGAGAGGCAAATATAGCTTCCGGAGAATAATTTCTACTGATCCGTCATTTCTCATTTTATTCTCCGGGGGTTTTGTTATATGAAGAATAATCTTTCCTTAACATTTCACTGTCTATATTTATCTTAACTCAAAACATTTAGTTGTTATTTTTCCAATTCAAGTTTTCTTGTGACGTATTTCAAAGTTTGGCTGGCGGGAATTTATAATAGATCCTCTTGACAAACCTTAGTTTTTATTATTAGTTGTTATTGGATTAAAAGTTATAGTCTTTATTATGATTTAAGTTTGGTATTTGTTTGTATTTTTATGAATATAGAATTTTGTATTTATAAATATGTTTATAAAACTGTTTATTGGTCAAATTTCATACGCTGCCCTAACAACTACTTCTGAAAGTGCAGGATGTATATGTATGGTATTAGTAATACTATTAATTGTGCCATCACCTGTTCTCATGGAAACTAATACTTCATGAATTAGAATAGAAGCATCAGTTCCAATAATGTGACATCCTAGGATCTTTCTATTTTCTTTATTTACAAGGAATTTTACAAAACCGTCTGTATCTTCTATCGCATGACCCATTGCAGTATTAATGTATTGATATGTTGATTTTACATATGGTATATTGTTCTTTTTTAATTCTTGTTCAGTGAAACCAACACCTGCAACTTGAGGAAAACTAAAAATTGCATGTGGCATTGCAGTATAATCAACAGCTTTTTTTTGATCAGAATATACTACATTATTGTAAACATATTGTGCTTCGAGATTTGAATTATGTTTAAACTGGTACCGTCCTACTATATCTCCCAATGCAAAAATTCCTTTTGCAGTTGTTTCTAGATATTTGTCGACATCGATAAAACCATTTTCACGCACCTTAACTCCTGTTCTGTCTAAATTAAGAAAATCAGTATTTGGAATTCTTCCTACAGATACAAGTAATTGATCCGAATGAAGTTCTATAGACTTTCCATTTTTATTTTTTGCTACCACAGAAAATCTTTTTCCAAGATTATTATTCCGTAATGATACTGACTCTGTTTCAAATCCTAAGTATAAATTATATTTTTTAGCAAAAACTTCTGTAAATTTCTGTGAAATTTCTTTATCTTCATGTGGGATCAAAAAATTATTACGTTGTATGATGTTAATAGTAGTTCCCAAACTACCAAAAAAATGGGCTAACTCACATGCTATATACCCTCCTCCAATAAATGTTAGTATCTGTGGCTTTTTCTTTAGACGAAGTGCATCATCGCTTGTGATAAAACCGGAACCATCAAGGCCTCTTATATTTGGAATACGAGGTCTAGTTCCTGCTGCGATCACGATTTTATCTGCAGTTATAATTCGATCACTATCATACTCACCATCATTACCACTATTTTCTTTTTTAAATTCTCCGATTAAAATTTTTTTATGTCCAATGAATGTACATTTATCTGTAAATAGTTTTGGATTTTCTAATTGTTGTAGTTCTTTCTTTATATTATCTGAATCAGAATCAGTAATTTTATTTACTCTATTTATAATTTGTTGATAATCTATAGATATTTTATTGACTTTTATACCAAATAAGTCAGCTTTCTTAATCGTTTCAAGAATATCAGCACTATGGATAAGTAATTTTGATGGTATACATCCTCTGTTAAGACAAGTACCACCCAATCTATCCTTTTCAATAAGTGCTACTTTGAGACCATTTTGAGCTGCCCCAACTGCAATGTCTAAACCAGACCCTGTTCCTATGACTATAATATCATACTTTTGCAATGAATGTCTTGAATTGTCTGGTTTTAAAAAAAGTTTCGATAAAAATTTCTAATAATCCTATAGAAGATGTAAATAATAAAAATAGAAGGTTATTCAAATTTTTCTATTTATTTAAAACCTAATATTTTATTGTCTTAAAGCTCATAGTTATTAGCTGTTAGAATATTAGAATCTATTTAGATATTATTTGATAAACTTAAATATCTGAAAAGATATTTCCGAGAGTAGACATAAAAAATTCATTCTATAGATTATAAATATAATTCAAAAAATCTATCATATATTTATACTAAAAATGAACAAGATAATAAGGCGACTACACGAAATAAAAGAAATTTTTTAACAAATTTTTAGTGTGCCGTTTTTATGATAATAACTCTATAAGAAGTAGTTTATGGTATTTAATAACAAATTTTATTTCTATATTATTATTGTTATCTATAGTTACTATATATTAAAAAAAATTCTTATATCTATTGAAACACTAAAGGATCTGTGATCATGTCTATTTTATGATAAATTTGATTATATCAATTTAGCGATGAATCACGAAGATAGCTAAAAAAATAACAGTTATAACCCTGCTTTGTTTCATCATGATGGTATATGTATCAAATATGTTTCCAATTGAACAATCATATTCACAAGATATCATAGATGACAGCAATCAAGTTTTCAATCCTGCTATCACCTCAGATTGGGGATGTACAGATGATACTAAAAAGACAGCAGGGAATATCCAAAGTAAAGATCCTGAAATTGTTATTGCTGGAGGAGATTTAAGTTATAATGAATCTTCAGAATGTTGGTTTGAAATAATACAACCTTTTAAATCAAAAATAAAGATAGCAATTGGTGATCATGAATATAGTGATACTAGCGGTGAAGAAAAAGGTATTATTAATCAATATCTAAAATCTTTGAATTTAGCAAAAACATACTATTCTTTTGACATGAATATTGTACATTTTGTATTTATAGATCCCTATATTGTTTATGAGCAAAGTTCTCTTCAGTATCAATTCATTGAACAAGATTTAAGAGACTCCGTTTCAAATTCAAAAACAGATGGGACATTTGTTGTTGAATCTATTCAAATTTATACTTCCCTTCTGACCACAAAGCAGATTCTACTATTAGAAATATTTATCATCATTTATTTGATAAGTTTGGTGTTGACCTCGTTTTTACTAGCGATAATCACAATCATCAGAGGACTTTGCCACTAAAATATAATAATGAAGATAGTTCTGATAATCCAATAATAACAAATAACAATCAAAATAATTATTATAAGCATGACGGAGTCATTTATTTAATAATTGGGACTGCAGGAAGATCCCTTTATGAGATTACAGAACAAGCACAGTTTGTCGCTAAACAGCATATGAACAATATGATTTTATGAATATTGAAGTTTATTTGGATAATTTGAGAGGCATTTTTTATACAAATGAAGCTAACAACGACGATGACAACTCGTAATATGATCCACGATATTATTCTGTCAGTACTACAAATGACAACATCATTGATCGTTTCATAATTTCAAAATAATTTCAAAATAAAGATTTCAGACAGATAATAAAAATAAATAATAAATAATAAAGAATCAACAAATCAGTAATAAATAGCATAGATAAAATTTTTTATCGTTAATTGTTGTCAGTGACATATGATATTTCTTTTACTCCTTTTTCCGTAACAATGTATTTACCATTTTCATCTTGTGATAACCATCTTATATCTTTAAGAAAATCAATTACTGACATTACAAAATTCTGATCACTATCATATTTATTTGCAATATCGATTATGTTCGAACCTTGGTTAGTAGTTAATTGTTTGAGAGTATGAATAGCTAGCGATAAACCTCTTAACCTAACATGATCTGGAACGTCATAGGGAAATATAGTAGTCGTATTAATCCATCCTCCAAGAATTACCATATAGAGATATAGCGAAAAATTTTGAATAGTAAGAAAGGCAAAGATTTTCTATTATATGATAACTTGCCTCAACTATGTCTGAAACCATGCTATCAAGATATATAATGATTGTAACTGAAAAGTTTTTGGTAAATCTTTTCTATAGATCAATAGGATTTGAGAAAATGGTGTTTTGGATCTACAATAGGAAAATTAATTGAATTTTTAAATAATTTAGTATTTTGATTATGATTTCAATTAAAAAATCAAAATAATATACTCTAAAAAGATAAAAAGGAAAAATCCATATTTAAATGACAAGATTATTTACCGCCAATTTTTATAATATTCTATATAAATTATAGAAAAGAATGAGACTTATTGTTATATTCGATATTTTCTATATAATATAAATACATCACTATAGACAAATGATTTGTCTATAATAATGACTTATTAATGCGAATTTATTATATTCGATTTAACCTATATCTGTCAATTCTGGAGAAATAATTCATCTTAGCCGCCTCATCTGATTTCTCCAGAACAAATATAAAATTATTGTTAATATTGTATTTATTATAGATCTATTCTTTTTAGTAGATTCTTTAGCAATTTTATAAAAGACCAACCATAAAATAAAATTTTAACCTCAAGATAGCTTTACTTGTGATATCTATGATATCTATGTTCTAACATTCGATATTAGCTATATGTTTATTCTATAGCATCCGTATGATAACTAAGATGTTACGAAAAAATTTCAGTAAATTACTATTTTGTAAATTGAAAAGCAAATGTAGTTGATTCTTTATTATTAATATCAGTAAGAAATTGCATTCGTAATAGTTTTCCATATGTGACAATATCTCTAGACATATTCTCTATACGTAACTGTAATTGAGGATTATTAATATTATGATATTGATCAAAATCTTTTTCAGAATGTATAGAAAGACCATAAGGTAAACTCCATCCGTAACATTGACGTATAGCAGTTCTCATATGATCCATAACAGTCAATCCCTTCTCATGTGAAGAAACAATATATCCAAATATTTTTCCTGATAATTCATACCAATAATAATCTAAAAAATTTTTCATTCCTCCTGACATGGATCCATGATAATCGGGTGTAGCTAAAATAAATGCATCAGCATTTATCATCTGATTATTTAATTGTGTAATATCATCAGAAATTTCTCTTGGTTTATTAGGATTAAAAATTGGTAAATTAATTTTATGTAACTCGATTAATTCTGTATCAGCTCCATATCTCTGTGATTTCTCTAAAACCATTCTTAGTATTTTGGTACTTGAAGAATTTTTTCTCAAGCTCGAACCAACACCTAATAGCTTAAAACCGGTAATTTTTTTATTAATTAAATTTATTAATAACTTATCATTAATTTCCATTTTTTACTTTTCTATTGTCTTAAATTTAATCTTTATATCCTTTTTACTTTAAAACTATGATATATACGTATTATACAATAAAATTTACAGTTTTTGGGTTAGTATTTGATATATAAACTATATAGATCTATGATAAAACTATATGATATATAAAAAAATATGAAAGATAATAAAGTTTCGAGGCGTCACATTCGATACGAATTTAACTAAACATTATGACAATAATTCTCTTGGTCCTTTACAAAAATGGTCTAAATTCGAGCCTGTCTTCAAGTGGATAATAGTTGGAGCAGCAGTATATACTCTTTTTATGTTAGTTTTAATAATTTTTGCAATTGGAGATGGCTCAAAAGCAATCTTTGAAAAGGAAGGATTTAACTTTTTAATTAGTTCAGATTGGAATGCAGTATCAGGCAGGGAGTCGTTTGGAGCTTTCCCATATATTATAGGTACATTGGTTTCTTCAGGTATAGCAATGGCGATTGGTGTTCCTGTTAGTTTAGGTATTGCAATATTTTTAACCGAAATAGCCGGTTCAAAATTGAAAACTTGTTTATCATTTATTATTGAATTGTTAGCGGCAGTTCCAAGTATAATATATGGCTTTTGGGCATTATTTGTGTTTAGATTTTGGTTAGTGGATTTTGTAGAAAAACCTTTACACAATTTGTTTGGCGGATCTATACCATTTTTTGCTAAAACACCTTTTGGGCTAGACGTATTTTCAGCTGGTATAGTACTTGCTATAATGATAATCCCTATAATTTCTTCAATCGTTAGAGAATTATTACTTGTTGTACCTAATTCTCAAAGAGAAGCGGCATATAGTTTAGGTGCAACTAGATGGGAGACTGTTAAAATTGCTGTACTTCCATATGCCAAATCTGGAATCTTAGGAGCATCTATAATTGGACTTGGAAGAGCAATAGGTGAAACAATGTTAGTTACCCTAATAATAGGTAATGCAATAGGATTAAATGCTATTCCAACATCTCTTTTCTCACAAAGTCAAACTTTATCAAGTTTAATAGCAAATGAATTTAATGAAGCGTTCTCAGAATTACATCTATCCGCACTGATAGGTCTTGGAGCTGTTTTACTTTTGCTTACGATGGTGATAAATATAGTAGCGCAGTTTTTGGTTTTCAAAATGGTAAAAACTTCTAATCCAGGAGGTAGAGCATAATAATGTCTTCCAAAAATGATAAAATAAGTAATCAGAATATTGAAAGAAATAAGATAAGAGAAATTATGTTAAAATCATCCAATAAAAAAATATATATTAATAGATTAGTAACAATTTTAACTATCTCTTGTGTTATATTTGCAATAATTCCTCTTGGTAGTATTCTCTTGGAGGTTTTCAAAAATGGCGCTTCTGCTATTAGTTTCGAATTCCTTACGGAAAGACCTGGTTCAATAGGGTCTGGCAAAGGAGGCATAGGCCCAGCTATTCAAGGAACTTTAATTGTTGTTGGTTTAGGATCTCTTATTGGAGTGCCGGTAGGCGTATTAGCTGGAATTTATTTATCCGAGTATGCAAAAAGCAACAGTAAATTTGCTTTTGCTGTAAGATTTTTTAATGACGTATTAACTGGATTGCCTTCAATTATAATAGGCATAGTAGGATACATTTTAATAGTTCTCTCTATCGGTTCTTTTTCTGTTATTGCAGGAGCTTTTTCACTATCTATAATTATGATTCCAATTGTTACCCGAGTAACTGAAGAAACTCTTAAAATTGTACCAAATTCCATTAGAGAAGCAGCTCATTCTCTTGGAATTCCTAAATGGAGAATTACACTATTTATAGTAGTTAAGACTGCGATTAGTGGAGTCCTAACTGGAATAGTATTATCAATAGCAAGAATTGCAGGAGAAACCGCTCCATTAATTATGACTATACTAGGAACCAGTTTATTTTTTTCGTCATTTACTGGACCTGTAGATGCCCTTCCACTTAGAATATGGAGACTAGCATCTCAACCATACGAATCAGCCCATTCTACAGGATGGGGTGCTGCTTTGATCTTGATCCTTATTATTTTAGGATTAAATATCAGTTTAAGGTTGATAGCACAAAGAAAGAACATGGCCACTTCAAAACATACATGAGAATATTGTCTTTTCATTACATTTTATCTATATAGAAACAATACATCTATACCATAACTAAACATAAACTATACATGTATTGTTATTTTCACAATAACTATTGACCACGTATATGGACGGTAGTGAAGTCAGGAAAATACAGTTTACTGGTAAATCTACTTATGTGTTATCCTTACCAAAAAAATGGGTAAGTGAATTAAATCTAAAAGCTGGTGATCCTGTAACCATTATTCGTGAACCGGATAATACCTTATCTATAATATCCGATATTACAAGATCTTCAATTGAAGCCGTTGATGAAGCAACAGTACAAGTTCTAAAAGAAGAAAACGCTAATTCTCTTAAACGAAAGGTAGTTTCAATGTATCTTGCAGGATACAATATAATAAATCTTAAATCTAAATTAGGAAGAATTAACCCTGCCCAACGTGAAGCTGCACGAGAAGTTGTTCGTAGAAATTTGGTAGGTACTGAAATAATTGCTGACTCATCCGATCTAATAACCATTCAAGTGCTGATAACCCTTCCGGAACTTTCAGTAAATACTGCAGTTAGAAGAATGTTTCTTCTCGCTACTTCAATGCATAGAGATGCAATGACATCATTAATCGAGTTAAATTCTGAATTAGCTACTGCTATTATTAGATCTGATGATGAAGTTGATCGATTTAGTCTTTATATTTTAAGGAATCTTGTTATTGCAACAAAAAATGAAAGAATACTTAATGATGTTGGATTAAAAAAAACTTCGGATTGTTTAAGTTATAGATTAGCAGTGAAAAGTATTGAAAGAATTGCAGATCATGCTTCCAAATTTGCAGAAAAAAGCCTTTCAATTAAAGCAAAAATTCCACCAGATATTCTTGATAATATCAAAAAAATGAGTGATTTATCCTTGCAGGATCTCAATGATTCAGTTGAGGCATTTCTAAGAAGAGATTATCTAATGGCAGACAAAATAGTAGATAGAAAAGAAAATGTACAAATTCTTGAAAACACTATTGTGTCTTTACTAGATAACACAGATCATGGAGAATTTAATCAATATAAAATTTTCATAAAACTTTTACTTGAAGATCTAAGACGTACTGCAGAGCATGCAAGTGATATAGCAGAAGAAGCCTTAAACCAAACAATAGGTGAAGTAATAAATATTGAAAAAAGACCATTACATTATAGAACATAATTATTAAAAAAATTTAATATATATCAAGGTGCTATCAACTTTAAGATAAATTCACCTCTATTAATAAGAAATGGTATTTTATTTCTAATTGTTGTATTATATAAATAAATGAACATTTTTAACTAATTATATACGTGTGTTAGATCACAATTTTGTTTATTAGTAAATGGATTGTGATCAAAGATTCAGGTCTGTCTTTGAAATATTGCATCATCCTTTCTATCAAACTTTTCTCTAATGGTAAATGCAACCTATTTCATGTACATAACTGGATACAATTCTTTGTTTCTATGTATAATATACATCTTCCAACAAGGATGATTTCATTATTCAGTTACAAGAATAGGTAAATAATATCTTATTAAAGGCAGCCATATCAACTATTAAAATAATAAATACATAAAATATACATTAAAATAATTTATGCCCATGTAACAATAAAATACTTATTATTTCAAATTTTATAGAAAAATTT
>JALDXL010000050.1:0-10809 GCA_032155045.1 Nitrososphaerales archaeon | reverse complement strand
TGTTAGTAAAAAAAATTGAATAATAATTTAATGAAAATATAATATATAAAATAATGTTCTATAATTGGTAAAAATTAATTATCCATTTGACTATAAAAAATATACACATTTGGTTTAATCCCCAAAAGAAAAAAAATATTAAATGATAATGACTCTTCATCTTTTACCGCTCATCATATTATCTTTTGCTCTTCTCTTCTTCACTACCAGTATAAACGCACAAACTATTGATAGCAATCCTATTTCAACTATGAAACCTTTCAATGTTGCGGTTGCTGCAGATTGGGGTTGTAAGGATGATGCTAGGCAAACTTCACAAAATATTCAAGATAAGAGTCCTGAGCTTGTAATTGCACCAGGTGATTTAAGTTACGAGGAGTCTTCACATTGTTGGGAAGATATAATCTCACCATTCAAATATAAGCTAATGATATCGATGGGAGACCATGAATATCAAGATACCAAAGATGGTATAGTAGGTATTATTAGGGATTATTTGTATCCGCTCGAATTACCAAAAACGTATTATAGCTTTGACTACAAAAATATTCATATTGTGAGTATTGACCCATATATTGATTATTCTCAAGGTTCATCTCAATATAGATTCATTGAAAATGATTTAAGGAATAGTGCTTCCGATCCGAAGATAGATTGGATATTTGTTATGGAACATAAACCAATGTATACCTCGCCTACTAAACATCCTGCTGATTCTACACTAAGAGATGTATTTCATCCACTTTTTGAAGAATATGGTGTCGATATAGTATTTAATGGAGATAATCACAACTACCAGAGGACTTTTCCATTAAAATATAATGGTGAAGGTGATGGTTCAAATCCTATACAACCAAGTACGAATATAAATAATTATGAAGAGGACGCTGGAGTAATTTATGTAACAACAGGTACCGCAGGTAGATCTCACTATGAAATCACACAACAAGCACCTTTTGTTGCGAATCAAGATGATGTGCATTTTGGATTTTTAAATATAGATATTAATGATAAAATTGTAAAAGGAATTTTTTATGCAAACAATAACAACCATGGTTATAATTATGTAGATTATGAAAACAATATAATAGATACATTTACAATTTCAAAAACTGAATTATTTGAACGCTAAATGGTATTTATAATGTCATATTCACTGTATCAATATCTGTTCTGTAATATTCCTTTAAATCTATAAAATAGATAGAGACAATACAGCCATTTTTTTATGATATATTTTTTTTATTTAACAAAACAGTAATACATTAACGATATAACATTATATTTCTTGTATTCGATAGGATAGTTAGGGACAAACAAGAAAAATAATAATTAATATTCTAATTATATGTTTTAGTGGCTGTTATTCAATACACAATAAGTAATTTTTTTATTTATACTTAACTTGCAAATAAAAATAAAATTTTATAGATTGATTTTTATTAAATTAAAATGAATTTTTCAATATTGATTACTTTGATTATTTTTAAAAGAAATATTTGTTTATTTATTAACATTTGAAATTTCAAACAACTATAGAGGTTATATAGATAAAAATTTTTTTTTGGGAGTTATTTCATAATGAACAATATAAAGACCTACTAATTTTTAGTAGTATGTATATCATCTTGACTAGTCTAGATAAGAATGTTAGGTATAAACAACAAATCGACGATTCTAGGGAAGAATATTTAGATATAAACAATAAATTAGATATAAACAAAAAATATTACTATTGAAATAATTTTTAACAAAATATAGAATTTCAGTTAATGAAATTGTATGTTTAATTCCTTGATCCTGGTAATAAGTATATAGTTAGGGGATAAACAAATTATAGTGAATAAAATCCTTAAAACGAAGGAATTTACTATACTGATAAATTCAGATATTTACATAAATTAACTTAATTTCAAGCTTAATTTTTTTTGTAATGATGATATCATTTATTTAGATAAAAACAAATGTATCCTGTTATGTACTTGAGAGTTTAGATTCGTTTGTAAAACATGAATAGCAAATACCCATAATATTCAATTCATCTTTTAACCGTCGATTTAATGCTTCAATTATAGCATTTAATACTTTATAATTCAATTACCACCGTTTGTAAAAATAACATTGTTTTTCCAAAACAACAACTGTTCTAATCAATTTTTCTAACAAATCTATTCTTATATAACTATGATTATCATTGATTTATTTCAGGAAACCCTATTTTGAAAGTATCGATAAAGATAGAATATATTTTCAAAATGTGGTTTATTTTATTTCAAACTGATAACCAACTAATTATTACAAATATGATAGTCTACTCTAAACCAATTTATTCAAATTAATACATTTAATTTCTTAACTTTCTAATCAATTAACTTTGTTTACTGATTTTTAAATAATTTTAAAAATTTTTCATATATAGTAATTTTGAATTGCAAAGGATATTGTAGTAGACTAGATAGTAAAAGGGGAGGTAAATATTCGTTATATGCTCAAAATTTTAAAAGATGTTCTGAATGTGCAATCTATATAAAATATGATGGAAACAGATGTCCATGTTGCAAATACCCGTTGAGAAATAAAAGAAGATCTATAAGTAAACTCTCATAGATTAATTTACATATTTTTATAATCTATTTAATTAAAATAGATTTCTTAATCCTAATAATTTTAGTAAATGAATTTTTTATATTATGGTAATATTTTTAAAATTTAACAAATTTAAAAATTTCAAAAATTAATGGATAATCAGAATAATAATTAATAAAAATTACAAACGAAACTAAATACTAGATTAAATAAAAAAATTGATAAAAGATAATCTCCTGTTATCTTGGCTGAACTGTTATCTTAGAATCAGGCATTTCTAAAGAAAGTTGTGTGTCAGGTGTTATAGGAATAGTAATATCTCCAAGAATTATTTTTTGGTCTTCAGCTGATGATTGTGTTAATGTGTTTGTCTCGTTTTCTTGTTCAGTGGCTGGCGAGGATGTTGATGCTGTTTGATTGCGTTCTGATTGGAAAAAACCTTGTGCAAAGACTTGGTATTGCATGGAAGAGGATAGTACACTTAAAATAAATGTCGATACTAAGGCTAGTATGACAATATTTTTTGTTTTGATTGATGTTAACATATAATAGACTCAAAAGGAAGAAGTATTTAAGTTCTTATAATTTTTACAATAAAATAGTTCTATTCTTTAACTAATTGACGATGTCCTCTATTCTAAAAAAAATTTATTTTTATTCAATTTATTAATTTTTTCTCTAAAACATAGAATAAACTACCAAATAGTAGGTATTTTTTCTTAATTAACCTCTTGTAGGAAAATAGATTTATGAATTAATCGGTTTCTTAAACAGAGTGTTAAAACACATTGAATTTCAATAATAAAGAATTCAAACTACATTTGATTCGAACCAATAGGAATAATAATAAATCTAAAATATTTCATCATTTGAGGTTCTACATTAATTCATTGCTTTAAGCAAATCAATATTGAGAAATTACTGCTTGGATTTATTTCATCAATAATAGAATGCTTAAAGAACCAAGATAATGCTAAAAAAAACTTTTATCTGTATGAGTTTTCTTGCGTGTAAAAGCGACAATAATGGTAAAGATATGTTTCATAAAGGATATAATGATATTAAGAAAAAATCTAATAGTATTCAACTCCTCAAAGATAAAATTTCTAATCTTGTTAAATCAAGAAAAAGCGTGTATACTTTAAATTTAAACTAATGATCGATATATTAATATTATAAACTTAATTCAATCTATCTTTTTATTCTGTAACGATTTTTGGGAAGATGATGGTCTATATATAATCGTATTAAAATATTACAGTGAATACTTTCCAAATGTTTATATTTTCTTTTGATATCATCTAAATTTATTATCTAAATGGACTCAATTGAAACCCATAGGGACAGTAAAAGAAGATTCTGAAATGTTCGACAAACATAAAAACAAGAATGAAAAAAAGACAGTTGCACCTCAGAAAGAAGACCATATTGTTCATATTACGGATTTAGATGATGGAGAATTTGCATTTATGGAATGGTTGGATTCAGAAGATAAAACCTCATCTAAAAATCATATTATACTCAAAAAATATGAAAATGATAAAGAATGTATTTTGGAAGACAATACGGTTCACTCTTCTATAACAGTAAAAATGGACGATGGAGTTCCATTTTGTACCTATTGCAACGATGATAGTTGTGCACATGTAGGATTCACAATATGTATAATGCAGTTATTTGAAAGAAAAGGAATTTTGATAGGCGAGGATGAAAGTGTATTGGATTTACTAAAAGACTAAAATTATATATTATCGATTTAACTCAATTTTTATAAAATTAATGGTCTTTTTTTAAAATATTCTATTACTCCTTTCTAATTTATTTTATTTTATTTTATTTCCTTTGGTTATTATACTCTTTACTTTTATTATTGTTTGTTAAAAGAAAATGGTATCAGAGATTGCGTTAGGACAAATTATTCAAGATTTTTCAGTTATAATGATTATTGCGTCTGCCATGGCATTTATTTCTTATAAATTAAAACAACCATTAGTTATTGGTTATATAATTGCAGGGATAATTATAGGTCCTCATACTCCACCATTTAGTCTAATATTAAATCTTGACATCTTGAACTTGTTTGCTGAAATGGGTATCATTCTTTTGTTATTTATTGTTGGGATGGAATTTCCTATAGAAAAACTTCGGAAAATAGGAAAGAAAGCATTGACAATAGCAGTAACAGAAGCATTTGGAACATTTGCCATTGGATTTTCAGTAAGTTTCTTTATTCTACAATTTCCATTATTTGATTCAGCATTTGTTGCTCTTGCAATTTCTGTTACCAGTACTGTTATTATTATGAAGGTACTAGAAGAACTGGATATAATCAAAGAAGAAGCATCCTATATCATTTTAGGGGTGGCAATAATGGAAGACATTATAATAGTTTCAATGTTAGCAGTATTACAATCTGTTAGTTCGTCATCTGGTGAATTTTCCATTATAGATATTTTAGTATCTATCGGCATAACATTAGCATTCATATTTGGTGTCTTATTGGTAGGTTCAAAAATAGTACCAAAATTTATCAATTTTATTGGCAAATTCCACCAGCATGAAGTACTAATACTAGTAGTTTTAGGAGTTGCATTTGGATTATCTTTTATCTCTTATCAACTAGGTATATCAGTAGCAGCAGGTGCATTTTTTGCAGGAGTTCTTGTAGCAGAATCAAAAGTTCATTCGGTTACAAGAATATTAGCAACTCCAATTAGAGATATGTTTGGAGCAATATTTTTTGTATCTGTTGGAGCCCTTATGGATATGTCGTTACTAGTAGTGTTTATTGTTCCTGCTATTATCTTGGTTGTAGTATCAATATCTGCTAAATTTCTTACAGTATTTCTTTCATCAAAATCGCAACGATTTAGTACATCAACATCTATGAAAGCAGCGTTTGGTCTTTCATCTTCTGGAGGGTAATTGGCGCTTGTTGTTGCAAAAGCTGGAACAGATACAGGACTTACAAGTGCGTTTCTTCTGCCAATGATAGGAGCAATGACTATAATTACTACATTCATCTCCCCGTATATGATTAAGTTAGGCTGGAGAGTACCAGATAAGATATTACCAAAGGGAAAGAAAGGAGATGAAAGTGAAGGTAAAGGTAATGAAGGTAATGAAGGTAATGAAAAATAATATCAAATTAAAATAAATTAGATTAGTACTACTTTTATAAACTAGGTCATTTTTTTAACCTATTTTAAAGTATGAACCTTTTGGAGGTATATTGTTAGTATATTTATAATTATACTTATGTACAGCCTTTTAAAATTGATATTTTTATTTGTGTCGAATCTTCTTTAATTTCAGATGGTAGATGATGTTTCAATTGTTACTATAAAACAAGAATCACCTATCTGTAGTTCAACAAGAGAATTAATTTTCATCTTATAATCAGTTATATCCAAAAGTGAGTATTTGTCCAATTTAAGTATATTTAATATAATATTACTCAATATTCATATGTGTTTAATAGTTACTTCTGTAGATTTTTCTCATATTTGCTGGAATAGTCTATTTATCGTAATCAATATTGTTTTGACATCGAGTAAATATGGTTCTATTTATGAAAGGAATATGCCTAAGATACTTTGTCGTAATGTCTTTTAATATTTATAATCTCTATTAAATCTACTTGTATTATATTCAAAAAGTTTTGTAATTAACTTTTTTATAAATTACACTACGGTAAAATATAATGATTATAGTAAAACCATAGATTTTTTATTTTATTTTTATAGAAATTGCAATCAAATAGCAAAAAATAATTATTTTTAAAATAATCATTTCGATAATATTCATTAAAAATAAGTAAAACACACAAACGATTTTTATGCAAGTCTGTAATATATTATAACATGTATAATAATAAAAGATATGAAATGGGGAGGATTTGAGTATATATGTTTTTAGATACTTTTACTCTCGCCAAAGTTTTTAATCTTTTTTATTCGTGGTTGGATCACCACATTCTAGATAATATTCTGGCATTTAGCAAGGTGTTTGGAAACATGATAGTTTTGATAAGCGTAGTCGTTTTTTTTCTCATACTTGCATACATTACAATAAAGTATCTAAAGAAATTGCCAAAATATTATGTAATAGAAGTTACTGATAATTCTGGCAATAGTATTATTTTGGAAGGAATACGAATAAAATTTAGAACATACGATGCTGCTAGAAGTTATTCAGAGTTTTATACTGATTTATATAATAAAAAGTACAAATTTAAGGTAATTGGCAGTAATCAAAAACATAATATGGGATTTTTGAGTGTTATTTCTTTGTCTCAGAAAGCATTTAAAGGAAATAGAAATTAATTTGAACAGTTTAATTTACCTCATTGTTCAGGAAAAAAATAATATTACTTAAATACCTTGATAATTCATAAGCTAAAGAAATTCTAGACATTCTCTATTTCCAATATTTATAAAACCTAAAAATCTTTGTTAACTTTTTTAAATGTATTTACTAGAATATAGTAAATGTTTAAAACAGTTAAATCGAAATATAGAATATGTGCTTATAATGATCAAAGAAATAGGTAATAAATTATTTTTTAATAATTTCTTATTTCATTGAAAGGTAATTTTTTCTTTTGATAGAAAAATAATGCAATTTTATTGATTCATATTCAATATATATTTTTTATTCATCAATATCTTAATTTTAAATATATAAGGATAATTTTACCACCCTATTAATTTTTAAGATTAAATAAATGTATTCTCAAGATTCACAGGTTCGAAATCATCAAATTAACTCGTACAAAATAGATTTAAATTATAATAATTGTTTGAAATCATATTTATATTTTCATTTAAATTTAATAGTCAAATATTAAAAGTTATATAATAATACAAAATATGTACATTAAATACCATCAAATCTATTTTCAGATGTAAAGATTTATCGCTTTTTATGAATTGGGAGTTTAAAATTGTTAATATTGTTTAGGTTTTTGTCTTTTAGGTGGTAATTAAAGCCAAATTTAATTTTATTTACATTATTGAAAATTTCTGTTGTATTAAGATGTATATATCAAATTTTAAATGTTAAATGCTAAATCGTCGTCAATTTTTTAATTTCTTCTTTTAGATTGTCAAGATACACAGGTTTTTCTAATATTTTGTCAATTTTCATAATATATGATATTTCATATGGAATATCTGTTTTTGTATATGCACTGATGATTATAGTTTTTATTTTGCAATTTGCATCCTTTTCTCTTATTTTTTTTAATAAATCTAGACCTGACATTTGTGGCATTTTGTAATCTGTAATCACCATCGCACAATTATCTATGTTATCATAAAAATACCCTAACGCTTTAAGAGGACTATCAAAAGAGAACACATTATATCCATTTGATTTTAAATAATCATCAAAGAGATCAAGCACGTCCTGTTCATCATCAACCAATAAAATGTAATAATTATTTTTTCTTGATATACTGCAAGACCTCCACTATAATTATTAGATTAGTATCTGATTTATTTAATAGTTATAGTCAAAATATATTTAAAATAATATTAAGTATTAGAATACAAATTATATTCAAGGTTATATAAAAAGTATAGAAAAGTTACTATATTTTTAATTCACAATACTACTTGTGCTATATTCTGATTAATATAACATATTATCTATTCATCAATTTATTTGAATGATAGTTAAGTTTATTATTTATGTGAATATTGATACTTTTCTAATTTATTATACTTAAGAAAAATAGATACTCTCTGTTTTTAGTTAAATTTAATTTGTATAATTTTATATTAATAACCATACAAACAAACAATATTAATATGAGCTATTTGCTTTTATCTAAAGAGTGAGTAATAGCGAAAAAGGATTGCCAGAAAAATCAGTCAAGAATTTTCAGAAGATCAAAGATTATGGTCTTCCTTTACTAATTATTGCCATTTCTCTTATTATTGTGTTTATATTTTGGGCATCATTCGGACATATAGGTCCAACTTTTTCTAATGATGTCTTAACAAATCAACAAGAAACACTGCGTGAAAAATATAAACTTCCTCCATTAGAAAAAGAAACCGGAGAAGCTAGTGAAATCCCTCCTTCGCTTCGTAATGTCGTTGAATCAAATACAACTACTAAATCCTCCAATATGCAAACTAATCAGACAACAAGCGAAATAGAAAATACTACACAATCATCTGCAAATAATAATACTACTATATCTGGCACTTCAGGTAAAGCTACTACTACGGGATCAAATAAACAAGAACAACAAACAGGTGGGGGATCGACAGCTGCTATAACTTTAACAATTCTCGAGGGCTCTTCAGTACAGGGAAATCCTGATTACGAACCTGATGAACTAACGGTCAAAAAAGGTGATAAAATAACTGTAAATAATGTAGATACAATGCCTCATACAGTTACAAACGGTGAAAGTGCGACCGATCCAAATTCTGCCAAGGTTTTTGACACAAGTATAATAAATGGTGGTGAGACTGCTGAAATCGATACATCCACTATTGATGCAGGAAAATATCAGTATTATTGTATGGTTCATCCATATATGAAAGGAAGTTTAACAATCGAGTAACTTCAACTAGAATATATCTACTATTAATTTTTGAAACGATTTATTTTAGTTATTGTCATAGCGCAATACAATTTATTTCCTATTTTGTTTTAATGTTATAATATTTATATTTTAAATATATAATAAAAATATTAGAAATAACAATATAAAATATTTAGAATTTCTCTTTTCTAATTTTAAGTATGAATATAAGACCTGATTGTTTCTACTTTACTAATATATGTTCTAATTGATTTACCTTTTCATGTCAGATAAAAAATTAAGCGTTTTTACCACCTTGTTATTATTTGGTTTAGCAGCGGTGTTTTTTCCATCAACTGCATTAAATAATTCAAGTGCATTTGGACAAGAATTTTATCCAGAATATCAAGAAGATAAATATTATAACCAGGAATGATCAATACGAAAATTATAATAAAATTGCTCCAATAGTCAATGTAGAGAAAAAATTATTCGTGTAATGATGTAACCGACAATTCAACTGACTTCGAATGTGAAGGTTTTCGCGAAATATTTGATGAAGATGACTTCATTTCGTATCCTGCTGGACAAGACAGCGATAAATATATTCCATGTGACAATGAAATATGTCCATTTATAGATGAATCAGACTTTGGTGTTCAAATTTTTAAGGATGTTGCAACAGTACGCGAATTATCATCTGAAGCTACCCAGTAAATCTTGACAAGCTCCAATATACCGTAACCGAAAGTTCAATAGTTGAAAGAATACCAACAAATGATCAATGTTCTCTTGTTGGTTTTACTCATAGTCTATTCCCCGAGAATATCACAAATGATAGTATAATATTTTATGGTATATGTGTCAACTATGTCGGAGATTGTGAGGGAACTATATATCTTGGTGAAGTGAAGACATGTACAATAGAGAACTATATTTATGAACAACATACCGACCCTATACAAATTGCTGATGATACTACAGATGATACACATTCATCATTACAGCGAACAAACGATCAAGTAATTCAATCTCAACCTAGAATGTTAAAAGATGTAATATATAATTGAATTAACTAAAAAATTTATTTTTTTTAATATGATGTATCATTAAAATAACAAAACTTATCTTACCTTAAAGACAATTAAGAATTCTAGGATTACTTAAATTTTTCAGATTCGAATTAATGAGAAAGCTATCACATTTTTAGGTAATTACTCGAGATTTGTTAATATCACTCAGAAACATTATAAATTTTTTTTTGGATAATATTGTTATCTTAATAAGAAACCAAACACAATGAATTATTCTGGTCTATAGGGTTTCAGGATTTTTGGTTTTCTTTGTTCATGTTTATATAATGACAGGTACCAAAATAAACTATTTGGCAGACAATACATCTGACCCATGACCCAATATCCATAAATCCAAATTGTATTTGAATAGATTATACCATGATAGTTTATTTGACAGTATTGCTAGGATCTTTAATCTTCGGACTATCTTCTAGCTTTTTACTTTTTATGATTTCTAAAAGTACTCAATTTCATCTTGTCAGGATCCGTTAAATATTCATAATTAAAAGGATATTCAAAACTTTTGTTTCGTAAACATCTAATTTTTTTTCTATTTATCAATCCAATTCAATAGCGAAATTATTCGTTCGTTCTTGACTACAAAAC
>JALDXL010000049.1:0-11163 GCA_032155045.1 Nitrososphaerales archaeon | reverse complement strand
TCTTTAAATGTTTTGGTTAACTACAAGAATAATCCTAAAGTTATGAAGTCTGACCCTTAGAATATAGTAGAATAAAAGCTAAAATATTAGTTATTTTTAATGATATACATAACATTTAATTTAGAAAAATTAGAAATTTTTTGTTAAATTAATAGTTTTAAACTAACATACATATATTAGAATTCTTTCAACAATATATTGTTACCATAACAGAAATATAATATTAGCAGTCATAGATATGTAACTATCTTCATAGACATATAGAGCATTAGAGATTTATTTTTATACAAAGGATAGATTATTTCAATGACAGTACGTCATCACCAGTGACCTTGGAACCTATTTCATAAGCATCAGAAACATCTTTTATAAACAATACTCCATATGGTTCTGCTGCAGTACCAAAACTATTCAAGAGATCATCAACAATCTGTTTTGCAGAACTATCAGTTACAATAGCTTTAATTTCTGTTCTCTTTACAAATTTTGGAATATTCGTTTTTCCAGTCATATATACATCGACTACCTCTTGAGCAGCTCGCGGTGTTCTTCCTGTACCAAAAATATCAAAAAATGTCATACCTACTTTATACTTCTGTAAAATATCCGTCACCTTAGAAAGGTCATCAGAACGAATAAAGATATCTATTTCTTTCATGTTGTTAAATATTTAGTAAAACAAATAAAGTTTTCTTTACTTTTTTACTTTTGTGAATAGAAAAGGGTCTAGTTTCCTTGCTATATTAAGACATTCTTGAGATTTTTTTATTTCACTCATCATTTCCAAACATCTTCCTTTGTTGTACCAAGCTTTTGCATAATCTTTTTTAAATTCTATTGCTTTATCAAAGCATTCAATTGCCTCATGTAATCTATTAAGGCGGATAAATGTTAGACCTTTATTATGCCATGTAATTGAATTTGCAGGATTTATTTTCAGAGCATGGGAAAAAAATGTTAATGCTTCATCATACTTTCCAAAGATTTCTAGAATTAATGCTTTATCTCCTAAAGCAAGATCGTTTTTTGGATCAAGATTAATTGCAGCATCAAAACATCTTATGGATTCCTCCAAATTATTTTTATTTGCATATTTTTCACCCTCTTTCACATAATCCTCAGCCAGCATATTCTTACTGAGTTCTTTTTCTTTTTTATTAGTAGTTAGATTTTTTTTAAAAAAAAACCAATTCTTTATTTTGAATGACATATGCCCAAAGATTTTAGTATGTTCAAACAATATATAATATCTCTCTTATTAATAGGAGGAATTTCTTCATTTATTTCATACTTTAAATCCTGTATGAAATCATATATTTCATCAATTGATATTTCACAGTTCTTAAAACCTATAGATTCACTTATATTTTTATAGTTAGCTATATGATATGAAAGAAAGACTACTTTAGATAATAAATCTTCAAACCCCCTTTCATTAGGTATGTTTGATTCTAATCTAAGATCCATCTATTTCAGAAATCTTTTCCAAAAGATATAAAGATTCTTCAAAAAGGAGTAAACTACGAATTCTCTATAAAAAATACATCCGTATAATACGATTATTAGATCATGCTATTGTTTCTATATAATCTGATATAATTATTGCAAAATTAATATATTATTGGTATATATTTATTAATTATAAATGAAGATTAAAAATATTCCAGTTAATCTTATAGATATAGCAGAGGAAAATGTGAGAAAAAATTTTTCCTTTGGACAAAGTTCAGATGATAATCTAATTAAGACACACTTATCAAAATTTGATTTACTTCAACCCGTTGTAGTTCGATTTGATAAAGCCAGTAAGAGATATAAATTATTGATCGGGCGAAGAAGGTTTTTAGCATTATCGGATAAGGGTGAAAAAGAAATTTCAGCAGTAATAACAGAATTAGAAGGTGCTGAAGCAGAAGCAGCTTCATTATTTGAAAACCTTATTCGCAAAGATCTTTCTCCTATTGAAAAAGCTATGATGGTAAAGAAACTTGTTGATTCCACAAAATCAGGAATTTCAAGTGTATCAAAAAAATATGGGCTTCCAAAGAGTACAGTTAGTGAATGGTTGAGTATTTTAACCCTCCCTAAGGAAATAATGGAAAGAATAGAGAAAGGTGAAATTACATCCTATGAAGCAATAGCTATTGCAAGAAAACCTAAAAGCGTCCACGATGACTTAACCAAAGTAACAACTAGAGAGAAATTAGATGAAGAAATGATAAGATTGGGTGTAAAAAGAGGAGCACCAAAAGGATTATTGACGGTAAGATTGGTCTTTAATCCTCATAAAAGAAAAGAAAAGGATATTTGGGATATTCTTAACAAGGAAGCAAAAGAGAGTGATCTAGAAGTTACAGATTATGTAAAAATGATACTGGCTAATCATGTTAATAAGGATAGTAATTAATTTCTAAAAGCTTTACCTCATCTTCGATTTAGAATTTAATTACTGTAAGACCCAATTAGATATACAAAACCATTAGAGCATACTTTTAATCACTTTATCAATAATACTGGACATTTTGAATGATGAATAATTCCAGACGCAACACTACCCATCACTAATCTCCTGAATTTAGATTGTCCCTTGGTACCTAACACAATAAGGTCAATATTATTTTTTTCAACATAATTTATGATAAACCCTGTCAATGAATTCATATCATCCTCTAAAATTTCCACTTTTGTATTTATTCCCTTATCCTTTGCTGATTTTTCTATAGGTTTTATCCATTTTTCTGCATTTTTCTTGCGAGTGTTTGTATAAGCTTCTACCAATTTCAGATCTCCATATTTCGCTCTTAGCCCTATAACTCCTCCTTGTTTGATATTTTCAATAACATTAAGGAAAATTAATTGGGCTTCTTCTAGTGATGAAAGATGTATTGCATAGTTAGCTGCATTAAGTGAAGCATCAGAGCCGTCAAATGCTAAAAGAATCTTTTTAAACATCTTTTTAAAAACCTTCAAAAAAATTAGAGTGGTATCATTTTATCAATTAGTTTTGCATGACTTATTTGTCCATCCTCTTTATGAATTATTAAATCCACAGTATACTGGATTCCATTCATTAAGAAGGTTACTTGTACATCCCATGCATCCATGCGTGAAGACGTAGCATTACTTCTGTCTAGTATTGGATCAGTTGAATATGGAAAAACAACTCGTACATTAAAATCCTGGATATTTTGTCCGTATAATGCTTCTATAGCTTTTCGAGATGTACTAGCTATTTCATTTTCTGTTACTAATACCATAATTAATTATAATGCAATTAGTAAATATAAAAAAGTATTGTTAAGAAGTCATTCTTATAATCATGAATTCGTAAATTACTTTACTAAGTTCTATTGCAAAATAAATAGTTTAATAATTTACGAATTCATAATGATTACATATAACATGCTTTAGTTATAGAATAATTATTATGTACCAAATTTTCAGTGAGGGTGTAAAAAGAACGGTTGGTGAAGATGCAAGACGACTAAATTTGTTTGCGGGTGAATTGATTTCAAACCTTATAAAAGCTTCATTTGGACCAGGAGGCAAAGAGAAAATGTTCATAGATATACTTGGAGAAATAACATTAACAAAGAATGGAGCAACATTTTTACGAAAAATTGATGTTCAACATCCCGCTGCTAAGGTATTAATAGAAGCATCAAATGCTGTAGATAACGAGGTAGGGGATGGTACTACTTCAGTAGTTCTTCTGGCAGGAGGTCTTTTGCAGAGGGCGGCTGAATTGCTAAAAATGGGTATTTCACCAAATATAATTTCTAATGGATATCGAAAAGGTCTAGAAATTTCGTTACAAGTATTAGATAAAATCTCTGAAGAACCAAATAACATCAATACTAGTGATTTAATGAAAAATTTAGCCAAGACTTGTCTGGGTACAAAAATTACCTCTTATTCTGTAACTGATCAAAGCAAGAGTTTGGGAGATCTCATAGTTGAAGCCATCTCTACTCTTACGAATAATTGTTTTAACAAGGATTTTGATATGGATGATATAAAAATAGAAGAAAAATTAGGAAATATGTCTGATATACAGTTAATTAAAGGAATTATAATAGACAAAACATTTGATAACCATTTTATACGAAACAAAATCGAAAACGCAAAAATTCTTCTCATAGATGATGATCTTGAACCAAAAAGAACCAAGACGAATGCTGAAATTATCAGTAATTCCTACAACCAAATACAAGATTTTATCATAGCTGAATCAGAAATTGTAAGGAAAAAAATTGATAATATCATAAGATCTGGAACCAATATTGTTATATCTCGGAAAGGGATTAGTCTAAGTGCAAGCACTGCTTTAGCAAAAGAGAATATAATTTCTATCAAAAGAGTCAAGGAAAACGATCTTTTATGGCTTGAGAAAGCCACAGGTGCAAAAATTGTTGTTGATATAGGCGAAAAGAATCTAAAAGAGTCTTTAGGATTTGCTGGAAAGGTATACGAAAAGGTGGTAGGAGATGATAGGATGACATTTGTTGATGGATGTAAACATTTACAGTCTGTAACTATTTTATTAAGAGGAAGCTCAAAAATGGTTCTTGATGAATGTCATAGAACATGTTTAGATGCAATCTATGTTATCAAAGATTTCATCAAAAAGAATAGAATCGTTGGTGGTGGTGGTTCGTCTGAAGCCATTATTGCATCTAAATTAAGAGATATAAGCTATACGATCAATAACAGAGAACAGATAGTTCTTCAAAAATTTGCTGAGGTTTTGGAAGAAATTCCATTAATTATTGGTAAAAATTTGGGCATGAATGTAATAGATATTCAGACTAAATTAAGATCGAAACTTAATGCTGTTGATGTTGATAAAAAGAGAAAGATTGAGTGGTACGGGATTAATGCCAATAAGCGAACAGTAGATAAAGTCTTTCCTGAGATCATCGAACCTAGTTTGGTGAAGGAGCAAGTTTTAAAGACAGCTGTCGAGGTTGCAACACTTTTGATTTCAGTCGATGATGTTTTAATGGCAAAACAATCTATGAATACACATACTCATGATGATGGTACGGTACATTCTCATGAAGGAGGAGAGAAAAAGCATGATCATTACTTCGATAAATTAGGGAAAAAACAACGTCCTGCACATCATTACTACTAATTTTTAATTGAATAAACTAAGACAATAATATTTTTAATAAATTAGTTATATAACTCGAAAGATTATTATGATAGAAAATATTGCTAGATTAGATTAGATTAAATATTTCCCAAGATATGATTTCAATAATATACATTAAAACACAGATATTATAACTACCTTCCATTATTTGAGTAGACTGATCTGGAAATTTTCGGTAGAACTTAAAAGTAATGATATTTGTGATCCAAAAAAAGTAAAAATGTATTTGTTAAATACAGCTATTTTTATCCTGGATCGGAAGCAAGAATATATTGGTGTATATCTAGTGGTTTTTCAAACAAAACTTCGGTAAAATGATCATCGTTGTCTAATTTAACTTGAAAGATGATTCTTCTTAACATATTAGGTACGCCTATCATTACATTATCAGCTAGTAGTAATTTTTTTGCATTTTTTTGAATATCTATTATTGGTTTTTTTGATCGTAGTTCACCTATTATATAAGAAGAATAAATTACCAGTGTTTCGTACAAGTTTATTTTCAAATTTCTTGAAAGCTTTCGTTGTATGATGTTAACTAGGTTGTAAAAGGTTATCTCATCTATGTTATCTATGTATTCAAAAGAAAGATAAGAAGAAGGAATATCTGGTTCTCCTTTAAATTGTATTTTAATTTGTATCATTATTTTTATCTTTTTGGGATCTGGGCTTTAGGTCCATTACCAAAGTCATATGTATGACCTTTTCCTCTATAAAACTTAGGTCTCACTGGATCGCCATCTTTTTCTCCTTTCTTTGTTAGAGATAATCCGGCCATAAGTTCTACGATCAGTCTGTTGGCCAAACCAGATGTAATTCCCCCATTATAGGAATTTACGTCACTCACGTCATAAGTAGGTGAAACCTCTACAAGGTCAAATGCAAATCTATCAGGATCAAATGATGTCGACAATAACCTCATTAGTCGCATGCCTTCTCTAGATGTCAAACCATTGGGTTCAGGTTCTCCAGTTCCTGGAGCGTATGCTGGATCAAAAGTGTCTATATCCCAGCTTAGATATACTGCATCTACATTATCATTTGCTCTGTCAGCAGCTTCCTTTGCTATCTGATCAACTCCTAATTCCTCTACATCTAGCATGGTAAACCATTGAAAATCTTGGTCTGCCATCCATTTGTACAGATCCGGTCCGGGCCAATATCCTCTTGGACCTATTAAAGTATAGTTTTTACCCTTTAAACATCCTAGTTCCATGATTCTTCTTATATGTGCTCCATGATCATATTTGAAACCACAAAGTCCTTGTGGGGCACAATCAGCGTGGCAATCGATATGAATCATACCAATATTTTTGTATTTTTTAGCTAGGGCTCTGACATTTGCGAAAGTGATAGAATGATCACCTCCTAAAATGATTGGAATAGCATCTATGTCCAGAACTTCTTTAACCTTGGCAGTCATTCGTCTATGAGACTCGATTACGTCACCTGGTGATACATTAACATCTCCGTAGTCGACTGTTTTAAACACTCCAAAAGGATCTACACCAGTTTCAATATTGAAGTGTTCATAAGGTGGAGACGGAACAGTGGATGCTGCTCGAATAGCTCTCGGTCCATATCTTGTACCTGGACGAATAGTTGTACCAAAATCAAAGGGTTCTCCAATAATAGCCATGTCCGGGTCTACTTTTTTTAGTTCATCAAAATTTCTCATCCATGGCAGTTTTAAAAAAGTTGGAATTCCAACAAATATAGGTTCATCATTTCCCTTGTAGGAGTCACCATAAAATTCCATTCCCATATTTAATCAATTATTAATTCATCTCAATTATTTTTAAATATTACTAATTATATTTAATATTCGAAATCGTTGTTCGACTGTCGAACATTCGACACTCCAAACTTAATTATTTATTTGTCTAGTTAAATATATAATATTATTTTTAATATTAAGGTTTTAAAAAACATATTATTTATATATTTAATAAATTATTACTAATATACTTGGCAATAATCGATGCATATGGAATTGCAGTTCTTGCTTTTATGGGATTGGTTCTTTCAGTAGGTATACTAACTTCTTTGCTTGTAAAAAAGAGTAGCAAAAGATATATGGTAGCAGGAAAGAGTCTCCCTCTTTTCTTTATAGGTACGATGTTAACTGCACAGGCCGTTGACGGAAATTCATCCTTGGGTAATGTTGCTTTAGTTTACCAATTTGGTTTCTGGGCTGGTGCAGCAATTCCAATTGGATTAGCAACGTGTTTAATTCTTACAGCTATTATCTATGGGCCTAGATTAAATAAGATGACAATGCTTACATTGCCTGATTTTTATTTTAGGAGATATGGTGTTGGTACAGAAGGCATATCATCGGTTATAATGATGACTAGTTTTATAATTCTAGTAGCAGGAAACTTTGCTGCAGGTGGATTCATTCTCTCAACTGTTTTACATATCCCACTATTCTGGGCAATGCTAATAGTATCTTCTGCTGTTTTGGTTTATACTTTTGCTGGAGGTCTCTTTTCTTCTGCCTATACAGATATTTTTCAAGTCTATCTTACTGTAGGAGCATTTTGGGCAACATTTCTCTTCTTTGCTTTAGGGTTTGCTGGAATAGATTTTAGCACAATATTAGGAGCTGCTCCAGAAGGTTTTCTGGATCTTTCCGGGTTAACAAAGATGGAGAATGGGGCTCTGGTCAATTGGGGAGGAATTCTTGCTCTAGGAATAGGAGATGTAGTAGCATTAGATTTTATGGAAAGAGTATTTTCTGCTCGCGACCCTAAAACTGCAAGGAGAGGTGCTCTTATGGCTGCAGGATTGACTATATCTGTAATTGTTCCAGTCAGTATGATGGGCATAGTTGCATTATACTATCTTCCCAATATTACAGATCCTTATACAGTTTATCCCACTTTAGCGATAGAATTTTTACCATTTCCAATTGGTGCCGCACTGTTAATGGGAGTACTTGGTGCTTCAATGTCTACAGCAAACGGTGGATTACTAGCGATATCCAGTGTTATAGCAAGAAATCTCATACAGAGAGATATCTTAAGAAATTTGTTAAAAAAACCTGGATTGGATGATAAAAAATTACTCTTAACAACCAGATCGGTTACCATTCCAATGATGTTAGCAGGTTTTGTTTTAGGATTTACCATCCCTCAACCTGGTATATATCTAATCTTAGCATTTGATATTGCTTTTGCTGGTGCATGGGCTCCTTTAACATTAGGTCTATTTTGGAAGAAATCAAATTGGCCTGCAGCAATAACATCCTTGGTTGTAGGAACATCTCTAAGATTATTGATGTTTTTCATAATACCACCAGAATACGCTGGGCTAGATACTATGATACCACCTCCTATATCATTTGCATTATTTATAATAGTTGCATTACTGACTCAGAAAAAATATCCAGGAAAAGTAAGACATGGAGTAAAGGATTATGTCCCACCAGAGGATGATGTTGTCAATGGAGAAGATTTAAAATCATACGTTAGCCCGGATAAATGATAGATTTTAAAAGAAATGTAAACTAAAAAAATAAAAAAATAATAACTAAATCATCATTTTTCCACAAATTTTAAGAAAAAATTAATAATAGACAATATTATTTAGACTATTGCCTACAAAGGGGTATGCTACTATTGGTCTAAAACCGGCGATTCTCTTAAAACTAGAGAATGATACAGATGAGTATTATCCTGGTATGTTTTTACCTAGTGCACTAATAATAATGATGAATGAAATTAAACGTGGGTTTTATTCAGTGGAAACAAATGAATTGAAGATCGATTTTTCTGGAAGGTATACATCTTTAACTATTAGAGCAGATGTTAAAACATGGTTAAAAGAAAACTATGAATTTTACAAGGAGGAATATTCTCAAAAATATAAAATAAGAAATTTTACACATTTTGCAAGTTTCTTTATGTTAAATATGTTTGAATCTAAATCGAAATCTAACAAATATATGGTTAGAATAAATGAGTCTGACTTTCTCTGGCTCCAAGAAGAATACAAAAAAAAGATTGCAGAATATAGAGAAAAATATAGTATATATAATTTTGATCAATTTGCCGATTTTTTTATTAAAGATATTTTTAATAAACTCAATAAAGCAAAAAACATTTTGTCCTAGTAATAGTCACTAATTATTTTTAATAGAATATGCTGAGCTTTCTAGTTTATTTTTTTATAGTTTTAATACCAAATAACAGTCCATTAAAGATTAAATTTTATTAATTTGTAAAATCTTTAGCATCTATAGCATCTAATAAATGGTATATTAAAAAATTATATTTGTACTATTAATAAGCAATTTTAATATAAATCATTAAAATCAAAAATTAAATTTAAATTATTTACCTGGTTTTAACTTTAGCTGATAATTTAATTTCTTGTTGTTTTTGTTTTTCTATTTCTCTTTCTATTTGTGGTTGAAATTTATTTTTTGCTATCCAAGCTACAAAACCACAGCTTCCTATAATTAGGGCTATTGATATACCTTCTATTAACACGCAATAATTAAGAATAAAATAAATATATATAATTATCTATTTTTATAAAAAATATATATATTATATCTTTTTTTGTATAAATTATAAGATTGTTAACAGAGTCATATTAAAGATAACATATTTTAATTAGAAAATAAAAATTTTATTTGAAAAGTATATTAATTATTAATTATAACTGAGTCACAATTATCAAAATTTTAATGAGTTTAATTTACAGCTATATTTATTAATAATTATATTTTGCTGAAATTATCAAGTAGCTTTATTGATGTATCCTTACAACTTTGTACAAATAACAATACAAGAAAATGTTGAAATCTATAATTTCGAATGTTTTATAATATTGACAGAATAAAGAATGATTTAAAATCAAATAACAGTATAACTTTGTAAATAGATAGTTATCATACATATGACTATTGTGCAAGTGTTTCTCATTGTATATATAATGAATTATAAATTCACTTAGATTTTCTAAATGTGATGAAAAATGGAACATAAAGAATATTATAAATACTAGATCAAATAAATAAATAATACAATAACGATCAAAATGGTAAATACAATATCTAACAAAAGTATATAATTATTATTATTTTGTTAATTATAGATATTGAATTTTTACATAAATAATGATGATTTGAAAATATGTTATCCTTTACTATTAGAATCAAGAATCGAAACAATTTTAATATATTCTCTAAAATCATATTTTTCCTTCTTACCATTATTTGTCATCCAAATAATGGGATTTTTAGAAGAAAAATCATTTAATTGTTCAATATTTAATTCCTTTTCAAATTTTTTTAGTACTTGGAATATAACTTTATAATCTAAGTCACTTATTTTTTGAATTGTTGCTCCTTCACCACTAGTAGTACCATCCATCGAATAAATTACGCCACCTACCATTCCAGGTCCAAATGATTGTCCAACATGTCCTAGATTCAAGAGTATTCCTCCAGACATATAAAGACCTGAATTATATCCGGAGCCAAAAGTTATTAGACTACCTCCTCTAGCCTGACCCATTGCTCTTTCCATACAACTCTTTCTAACGAGAAGATCTACACCTAAACTAAAATCTGTTGCTTGATTATTTTGGGCCGCAAGTTCCGTAGCAAAACCATCAACTATTATTTTTCCACTATAACCTTTGTCAGCCAATCCATTTTCAGCATGTCCGTGTACTGTCCATGTACCGATAAAGTTACAAGTTGATGCAAAAAAATTTCCAACATTACCTTCTACTATTAGATTTAGTTTTATAGGTTCTCTAAATCCTAGAATTCCTATACGATATAGGGCTCTAGGATTTTTTAATTTTATATTGGTTTCTCCTTCTATTATCTTTCTCTTTAATATCAAATTTACAGCTCTTTCATATATCAATGGAGAATTAGCTATATCCATAAACTTTTCATAAGATGCACGTTTCAATCCTTTTGGTAGAGATATACCAAATTTTTTGTATAATAAAGAATTAAGCCGTTCAAACTGTTCATCAAG
>JALDXL010000048.1:0-11232 GCA_032155045.1 Nitrososphaerales archaeon | reverse complement strand
AATGAACTGCGTTCAAAAAGTTTGATAATAGATGTTTTTTCCTAAGCCTGATGGCATAAGTTTTACATTATATAGAATAATTAGAGAAGGTTTGAACAAATTGTAAAATCAAGATCTTAGATAGAACTTTAGTTTATCTAACAACTAACAATATAGTTTCTTTAGTTGTGTGTTATGAAATCCCGGAAGGTAAAAGAGACGAAGTAAAACAGAGATCTTATTATTACTAGAAATCAAGTAAACTTAAAATAAATTGATTTTTTTTATTGTTGTTTAATTTCATGTTTTTCTATGGCTGGTTGTTGCGATTTATAAGTTATAAGAACAGTATCGTTTACATTATAAGGACAATCAGTTATCGTTCTTGGAATTTCATCTGCACCTTCTACTATACAGTTTGGTCCTTGTTTAATTTTGACGATTGCTTCATCTGTTATACTCCCACTAAACAAACCTTTAGCAGAAGATCCCATTATTGCAAGTACTATCGCAACTGCAGCAATACCAAATATTAATGCTAATATTTTTGGATTGATAGATTCGAAACTCAATACTTTGACTCAACAAAAAAAGTATATAACATTTTTTGGATAGTTGCAAGAATATCTTAATATTCTGAGTTTTCTTCTGCTGTTTAAACTATTCTTTATGCCTTTTTTAGTTTGTCAAGAACATACCTACAAATTTTGCTATCTTTTCTACCACTTATCAGTTTGGTTATATCATTTGGCATCAATTTGGCAGTACTGAAGAAGATTTTGACATCCAAGAATCAAAGAATTTTGTTATAATTTTCTTTATATGAGGACGTAAATGTAGTTCTGTTGAACCATCGATTTTTTTAAAACAGTATAAACAATTTTTAGAATTGTACATGAGTCTAACTTCTAATTCTAATATTTCCTCTTTATGAGAATATTCTAAATGACGTTTTGCTAAATATTTACTTTTAAAATTCTTTTGACAATTACAGGTATATATAGTCATAATTAATTAATTCATTTCTTTTATTAAACCATATTTCTACAAATACAAATGATTATTTTAAATCTTAATAATATAGATCTCCTTTGGGCTCTATGAAAATAGACATAATCCTGAGAATAGTTTTACTTGATCTGTAATTAGGCTTTATTATTCTCCGGGGTTTTTATTCTATTAATAAATTAATTTTTTGTTTATTATAATTGTCATTACAAAAGCGATAGTATTATAAATTGTTACAAATTATCTGAAATGTTCCTTTCTAAAGAGGATTAAATATTTGTAAGTATAATGAAACTATCAAGTAGATAAAAAGTGTTACCCATATTGATAAGTAAAATCGTTACAGATCAAGGATAAATACGAGTGGACCCATTTAAGTAATGGAACCAAGCATATACGAATTCAACTTTATTTTAATATTTGACTATTTATTATATTAAAAGCCTTTTTTAATAATACTAAAACGAAAAAATCGGTATTTGGTTCTTTAGTAAACTGATACATAAATAGAATTTGAAGAATAAAAAAACGAAAATAAATGATGAAGATAAAAAATTTATTTTTACATATTTATTAGTATAATATTTAATGATAGAAAATACATCTTTTTATATATCCTAGTTTTTTGTTAATTCAATGAATATCGATTTTAACAGGAGAAACAACAGCAAACACTTGATTCTTTTATTTATAGTATCTTTAGTAAGTGCAATAGTTTTTCTTGATAGTTATAAAGACATACACTCAGTATTTGCAAATTCTCAATTTTCTATGAAAGACCAAATGAATAACATGACCGGAATGCAGAATCCAAATATGATGATGGACCCAAGTCAAATGCAGAAAATGATGATGGAACAGATGAATAAGACAGGTATGATGATGGAAAAGAATAATAAATAAAATTCTCTCTTATCTAATTACTCTGAATAATCTTTGATTCTAAATTATTAGGTTCTTCGAATAGCCATGTTTTATATAAATCGCTATGAGCAAGGTATATACTGTCACCATTATTGAATATTTTGAAAATTAAATAGAAACCATATGTATGTTTTTATTAAAGTAATTTTATTTATTTATATTTCATAAACCAATCAAAAATCTTTTTGCAATATTAGAATTATGAATCTAATTCATGTTCATACCTGTTTTCTCATGTATAATTCAATAGTTTCAACAATATTGCTATATTATAATAAAGAAGATGATACAAAAGAATAAGAATTAACTAATTTTGTTCTCTCTCAATATAACATAAAACTAATTTTACAGGAAATATCAAAAATATAGTATTTATATCATATTAATCCTCACATGGAACTGACATAGATACAATAAATTCTCGCTTTCCTGGATCAGCATTACCATCATTGTCAGTATCATCAAAGAATTGAATTTCATATTGTCCCTCAACTAATCCAGATTCGGATTCAATATAGGCAGATTCAGAAAATCCTCCTGTACTATTGGTAGAAAAATACCCATATGTAGGAGTAGTTTGTGTTTCTGGATGTACTAATTTCCAACCAACGTTACTATTTGGCTCAAATCCATTTGCATTCAGTTTCATTCCATATCCAGTAACCTCGCCACAGCTTGGTGATACTAAAACATCTGGTTTCAATTGTGCATTTACATTGATAAATACTGACAAAGACGAAAAGATAAGTATTGAAACCAAGAATATAATGGGAATTATAAATTTCATAATTATCATTAGATAGTTTAACTATATGAACACATGAAGAAATTTAATTGTTATTTAAATCACTGAATGTTTTAATTGCTTCTTTAGTGTGGTCAATTGCGGCTTGAAAGTTATCTTCACCTACCATTTTAATTGCTGCTTCTATTCTTTTTTCTGCATTTCCAATTTCTGGATTATCCTTTATTTTGTCTTCAACCATACCTTCAGCGTCAAATAATGTTTTTTTTGCATTTTTTTCATGATTTTCTAATGCTACTAATGACTGATTCAGTAAATTCAATTCTTTATCAAATCCACCACCATTTTGTTGTTGTGCATATACACTATAGTTAATTTTAGAATTTGTCATAGTAAAAACTGCCAAACTTATTACGATTGATACTATTCCTAGTACAAAGAGTTTTGTAAATTTTTCCATAATTGTAATTTATATAAAATTACAAATTCTATATAAAGAATAATATAACTTAATTATAGGTCAACTAAGTTATATCACTATTTTTATTTTAATATATTCATTTTTATAGTATGAATAGAAACCATATTCTTGTTTATGTACTCGCAGCAATAACTATATCAACTTCAATAATATATTTTATTTTAGCATATAACGAATATACATCGTTAATAGAATTTGCTGCAGAAGGATTAGATGGAGAAATATCAGAACTTCAAATAGAAATTGCACTTTTCGCTAGCTCTGGTATACTTTATCTGGGTTTAGCAGGATGGATTTTAGTAAAAAAAATAAAAAGCATTATACCATATTCAATCTTGATAGGTATTTCTACGATATTGATAATTACATATGCGGCATCTCGAACTATAGGAGTTCCTATTATAGGTTTGGAATTCTATATAGGAAAATTCGATATGCTAACAAAAGTATTACAAGGAATCATAATTGCTATATCTGGTTATCTAATATATAGAAAAATAACCATTAACAAGTCCAGGATACAAGAGAAGAATCTAAAAAATAAATCTTAAACTAATTGTTATTTTATTTTTTTTACACATAACAATTGAAAAATTATTTTACCTACTATATTTTCTATTTAATACTATCTTATTTACCTTGAAAATTTAGTATAGTTGATTGACAATAAAAGCAAAGAGATTTTCTTCAGAATATACTATGTTATCGATATTGGAATATCTTTGCTTATATTCAACAAAAACACCGGTTAGTAAATATCATATAATGACAAAAATTGCTGCAATTAAACAACAGCGTCAAGATAGAGTATCTAATTTATTAAATGAATTAGAAGATAATGGTTTTATTAAATCAATCATTGATACATCATCTACTACGAATCCCACTACAAAATTATATCTTGTAACAGAAAAAGGATTTGATGCTTATTTAAAATGGATTAAAGAGTTTTTATCTTTTGTTAGAAGTATAAATAATGATGATGATGATATAGAATAATATGTAGATTAAGCATTATTAAGAGCATGCAAACTCAAATCTAAATTACCCAAATTATCAGGTTTTTCTATTAAAATTAAATTTTCTCTTATGTCTTTATCTTTAATTTTATTTATCAGTTTGTAACTTTCTTGTTCTATGTTTTCTCCTATTAAAAGGGCTAGTCCTATTTTATTATCTTTCTTCATTTTATATTTTTGCAAACATTCTATAAAGGCTTGAGTAATATTCTTATCAATACTCTCATCTACAACTTTAACTAAGATACTTCCATAGTCTTGAATTGTCTTTTTTAATGCACTTGAATCTATATCAGATTTGATTGTTGATGTATCAATTAGGATATCAAAAGTAGTATTACTAGTATCATCAATACTAATATTATAAAATTCGTTATTGTGTTGTTGTTGTTTTGATTTTAAAAGATACTGATGTAATGGTATATCTATTTCTTCAATAGTTTCTGCTAATGCATTTAGGATTTCTTCTTTACTCTTGTCGTTAATTGTTAAAAGAATATTTGTTCGAATGGAATTATTTCCAAAGCAATTTGACCATTTATCTAAAATTTTTTGGAATTTCAGTATAGGACGTATTGTAAAAATAAGAAATAGGATAAGAAGAATAGACAAAGAAATTATCATTGCATCAATTGTTTGATCAGGTAAAAACTTGATAAATCCAAATTCTTTAACTATGTCAAAAATTGTCAGAGATGCAACTACAATTAGAATTGTTATAACAAATGGAATTTTTTTAGTAAATGATTTAATTAATTGTGATGCTTCCAGACTATATTTTGAAAGTAAAAGAAGAGAATCATCAACGAAATCATCATCATTATTACTATTTATTTTAGTTTCACCACAATTTGTCATTATAGATAAATATTCGTTACCAGAATATATAAATAATATAATAACTATTTTCTACTTTTTCAAACGAAGATATTTAAAAAATTTCTTTTATGAATAATTGATTTATTGATTATTAAAAAGTAAAAAAAATGTGGTGAATGAATATTTTTTTTTTGATAATGATATAATTTTTTCTTGTTGTTGTTTTTTATTGCCCTGCTAAAATAGTCATTTCACCCTTGACATTTGTCGGATCTGCATTTGAGAAAAATGGATATTTACCCGGTGATAAATTTACTGCTAAATATTCTGCAAATGAGCCAGATTTGATAGTATCTGTATGAAAGAGTTTACCTGCCATTGGATCATCATGGTTTTGACCATTAGTAAAAGAATGATTATTATTAGTTGCATTATTTAATATCAATACTTCTTCACCTTGTTTTATAGAGAATTCTGATGGACTAAAAGATGCCTTTCCATCCCTATCTTCTTTGATTACAAGTACAACCGCTATAGGAGTAGCATCAATATCTGCTATATCTGGTATATGAATTTGGGCATTGCTATAGTGAATTTCTAATGGATTTCCTAAACAGTATAACAAGGTTAAAGCAATAGCAAGAGATATACCATAAATAGACAACTTTCTAAATTTATTTTCTTCTTTTTGATTGCTAAAAACAATTTTATTTATTTTCATATTATCCATAAATACAATTTAACATAATAAAAATATTAATAGAACATAAGGCAATGTAACAAAGTTCTATTATTATTTTAATATAATTTATTTATATTACATTTGATGAAAATTAATCCAAAGACATTTCTGACTATTATGTCAGTGCTAGCATTATCATTTTCTATGGCATTAGCATCATCATCTTTACAACATAATAGCAACAATGCATTAGCACAACAACAAGGTTCCCAAGGCTCAGTTCAAGAAGTGTCAACACACGTTACGGAAGCATTAAAAGCATATGCAAATTCAATCGGAGAAAAATACTTTGAATCAGAACATGCACCAATTCAAATTAATCAAACATTGATAGACCAAGCAAAAGGTGTAGGAGAAGGTAAATTAGTCAATGCAACTGCATATATGTCTGCCCAGAAACATCTAAAGACTGCTAACTTGATGTTTGTTGGTCTTGTTCCACAATTAAATAATGCAAATCAAGAAGACGTAATAGAAGTTCAATCAGGATTACTAGTACTGCAAAATTTATTCAATTATAGAGCACCATTTAACTTGGTAGAAGACGCTGGATTTGGAGTAGTTTTAGGTCACCTGAATAACCTTCCCAAATAAAATTCCTTTTTACTTTTTTTAATTATTGATTAAATTTCTTTTGTTTATTTCAAAATGGTTTTTAAATCTGCCATTATCAAATACAATTTACTATTAATATAATTATTCGAATTACAATAGCGTAATGCTTCTTTTTATTATTATTATTATTTTCCTATAAATGGTTTTCAAAAGTTTTTATAAATATACAAGTAAAATAATTAAGCGATTAATTTAATTAAATTCAAACTATAAATATAATACGGACAAAGTATTCATAAAAAAATGAATATTCCTAATAAATTTCAAATCTTAATAAATATTAGACTAGGAATTTTATTAATAACTTTATTCCCTTTATTAACAATGGCAATTGATTACCACATTCTTAAAGATTCATATGGACAGATGGGACATGGACATAATCTTCCTCCCTCAATTATAGGAGATAGGCAAATATTTCTTAATTTCGATAATCCTAAATTAGATGGAACTACAGAAAAAAATATAATTAATCTAGCATTAATTGATAACAGAACAGGAAACAATATTCCTCATGTAACTTTTATTGTGAGTATTTACGATCGAGAAGATAAAAATAAATTTACTGCTAGTCTTCATGGACACAATGGAGAAATTAGACTGGAATTTCTTAATAAAGGCTCTGAAGTATATACTATACATGCAAATTATGATACTCTGGCAGCTAGTTATGTATCTGATTTTGGAAGTCCTATAAAAATAGATGGTTCTGTCTTTAACCAACCTGGAAAGTATAAAGTAATAACAGAAATAACTGGGATAGATTTCGATAATACTTTTTTGCCAGAACCTTTAAAATATGAATACGATGTTGAAGTAAAGTAAAAATCTAGTATAATGATTATAAAAATATTATAGATTCCTTAAACATAAATTGTTACTATGAAAAATTTAGAATTTTATTGAATACTTTTTGATAATTATTTATATAATGAACTAAGGATCGAATGATAGCAATAATATAAAATATTCTATGGTATAAAATAGTAATCACAACTGACTATTCATATAATAGATCACAAATATTTAATTTTCTATTTTAAAGAGATAATTATTCTAGAATATTGTAGATAAGAAATTAGTAAAAAGAAAAAAATATGTTATCCTAGAATCAAGACCTATATTTGTTGAGTTTTCTATGAAGATAAGATCCTTCCTTTAAATTCATCTGCTATCTTTTTCTCTACTGGATTGGATCCTATCCCAGTTATTTCTACTAATAGGATATAGTCACCATCAGGAAAATTTTCTCTAATATGATAAGTACCAGTAATAGGATCACTAAAATCAGGACCGTAAATCAGGGGTTCATCCAATTTGCTTGATAAAAGCTCGAATTGAAGGTCATTGCCTTTAACATAAAATGACTGTGAAAAAACTGCTTTTTTTAATTGATTATTGTACATATGTACGTTATAAGTTATAGTTGTATTCTTATCTGCCTTTATAGATGTAGGCTGTATATTAAATAAAATCCTATCAGTGTCAGTTGTATTAAACATCCAATCATTATTTTGAGATAAACTATCTAGTTCACCCATACTCGTACCAGTACTAATTTTAAAATTTTTTCCTTGTTTATTCGAATCACTTACATAGACCGAGCCTACCATCCATGGATGAATTTCACAATGATATGGTTCTATACCTGGTTGATCAAATGTATATTGAAAAGAAGACGAATAAGGGATAATTCCAGAATTGAATAAAGCTCCAGAATCGGAAGCTCCAGGTGCTCCGCTTGTAATGGTATGAATTTGTTCAGGGTCGCTATTATACCAACCAACAGTTGTATCCATGGGTATTGCTATCTTTAATGGATAGAAATGTTGAAATTTGTAACTTACTCCAGAACCTGTAGTAATTTCAATTAGATATGTGGGTAATAGCTTGCTATGAGTTGGAGTTATCTGACTAGGAGAAGAGAGTGATGATGCCAATGATGAGGATTTATTTTCTAAATCTCCTAATGCATCTGAATAATTAAAAAAATGCATAATACTGTTGCTACAAGTAATAGTAGTGATTATTATTAATGATAAAATTAAAAATTTTAACATTATTCTTAATATAATAATATTCTTTAAATATATTAGGTTTACAGTGCAAGGATTTGTAATGACCTCAAATTAAACACTGTTTTAATTATATATGATAAAAGGTAAGTGTCCAAATATCTTTTAATATTCAGATAAAATAAATCTATTCTTTAAAAAATATATTACATTTAATTATGCTCGTAATCATAAAAATATTTCAATATGATATTAGACAAACATAGCCTTCTACTATGGAAACTAATCAATCAATCCCATGGTACATGAGACAGCAGAAGGCTATGGTTGAATTGTTTACGCTAACTATTGAATTGGTAGTAGTATAAAAAAAATCAAAATATATTAAGATTTTATGTACACTGCACTGCAGAATATTGCAATTAGTTATATCTGCAATACACAATCACTCAATACAATCTTTTTTTTATTATATGTACTTCACTTTTGTCAAATATGATTCTAAAAAAATTAACTTTATTATTATATATTCCAAATAAATTTAAAAATCTGAAATAATTATAAACCTTTATTTATGCTTTAGAGAATATATAGGAGTAATATGACTAATAGTCATCTAATTCTTTTGATAGTGCCAATGATGTTAGTTCTTACGATACCTGTAGCAATAACAGAAATTTTTGCCCAAACAGGTAGTAAGTATACTTTACCAAATATTGATGCTACATTTGCAGTAAGTATAGTTCCAGGTGCTGCTCAAAAAGAGAACATATATCATTATTATCCTCCAAAAATTGCAGTTCCTATAGATACTACTGTAGCCTGGTTTAATAATGATTTTGGACAGCCTCATACAGTAACCAGTGGGGAACCAGGAGCTGCAGATAGAGGCTCTGTATTTCATTCAGGCATAATGCCAGCTACTGCAAACTCTTTCTTTCAATTTACATTTAATCAACCTGGTGAATTCTTATATCATTGTATTATCCACCCATGGAGAGTAGCTTCAGTATCTGCAAGTGATGCATTTTTCACAGGTGAAGGTTTTAAAATAAATATAGGCTCAGGAGGAGCATGGGATATTACAACTCATCCAAGAGTGTTGTTAGATATTGAACCACAGACAATTCCATTAGATAGGTCTACTCCAATTACTTATAATGTAACTATCAATGAAGATCAAAATACTAATAAAACATTATTCTCTAAGCTTTTTACTACTAATGGTGAATCGCTTCCACTTGAATTAATAGCTTCTGCTGAAGGTAACGAAACAATATCCTATGGACCTGATTTTAGTAGTACAGGGGCTTATCATGTTCAATCAAACTTCAAAAAGGGTTCTTCCTATCCAATAAGTATTGAAATAATATCAGTAAACAGTGAACCAGTAGAAAATCCAATGAAAGTTGTATTTGACTTTAAAACTACTTAATTTTTTTATTAGTTTCTTATTATTATATTTTTGTCTCTTCTATAGTATGTCAATTAAAAGCCTAATCCCCCAATATTACCCCTAAAAGTAACAGAAGAATTGCAACAGATATATGAGCCTCAATGAACTTTCTGTTGTTATTATCATAATCATTTTTTAATTAATAATTTTTTTTATTGAAAATTTTTAGGCGCCGAAAAATATTTTTTTAAATATATTTTGTTTTTTAAAAATATTAAAAAGTTAAACAATTCTCATAAAGATTTTCATTTAGTCAGAGAGCCTAAAAAACAATAAATTTATAATATTTTAGATCATCATACTATTATGAAATCTATTAGGCTGCTTATTTCTATTTTATTTGCTACTATTTTTCCTATAATATTTGTTACTACTACTTTCACATATATTCCCATATTTGGAGATGGTTTATTTATGGAAGAATTATCAGCATCAGCTGCAGGAAGAGACCTTTCACTTTTGATAAAGATGTCTCCTCCTGTAGTTACAACAGAGACCTTAAAAGATGGTCAAACTCCCTTAATCCAATTTAGATTCTCTGATATGGCTACCAATGAAACTTTAAAACATGTGACATATTTGATTGAGATTGAAAAAAGTGGAAAGCGTCTCATGTTGGATACTTTTCATTCTCATACTGGCAATCTAGCAATACAGATGAGACCTTCCAGTGCTGATCAGATTACAATATATGGCGAACAAGACCCTATTTTATTATCTTATACTGGAGATATGGAACATCCTGTATCTGCAACAGGACCAATATTTGCTGAAGGAGGACTTTATCACTTTATTGTCACTATAGAAACAATTGATTTTGATAGAACATTTCTTCCAACAGATAAACAGCCAGTATTTGAAGGTTGGCTAAGTGTAGGTCATACACTAGATAAGGATTTTCAAATTAATGGAGTATCTTATCCTATCGAGACAATTTCCTATTATGATGAATTAAAAAATTTTGACTATAATTTTTCAAAAAATGAATTAAAATTTTCAATGCCTTTTGATTGGAATATTGATAGATTAGAAAAGGTGAATGTTTTTGTCCATCAGGAAATATCCATTCCAAATCCTAGTCCTCTAGCTGCCAATGGCTATGAAGGTACTATCAATAATATTGATTTGTCACCTAATTTAATAATGTTAGATAGAACCAATTCAACAAGAGATGTAGTACATTTTATGTTAAAAAAATCTGATATTTTGGATCTTGCTCAGAAGGTAGCAGATAATAGTAGTAAAAATAACCAACAAAATATGACTAACGAAATGACATTTATTCTTTCTCCTTCTAAAACTGCTGTCAATCCTGGTTCTATGATAGGTTCTAACTCAATGAATATGTCAATGAATAGTGGTAACAGCGGTAGTGGTATGTGAGAATTTCTCCTGTAATAATTGTAATTGAAAATTACCTTTTTTTAAT
>JALDXL010000047.1:0-11277 GCA_032155045.1 Nitrososphaerales archaeon | reverse complement strand
GCTAAATTAGAGATCTAAAATAAAATAAAAATAAAATAGAATGATTAAACAAGAACTCTAACTTTCTTATTTTTTTTGGATATTTCTCTCTTCATTTTTATAATTTTTTTATTTACAGAAGGTTTTGGGAATACTTTTCCTTTAAATAGATTGGAACCACACATGGAGCATTTTCCATTTATAATAACTTTATAGCTCGCAAGTCTTTGAAAATGAGTATTAATCATTGTAGAATTTCTTTTGCATTTGATACAATAAGTCTCTAAATTTAGCATTTTATGATGTTCTTATTGTTTGAATTTCTTGTTTATAAATAATTTTGCATATGATAATATATAATAAATTAATTCAAAATAGATATTTATTTTGGATAATAGTCTATAATTTAAAAAAATTGAACTATATGTTCCAATTTATCTGTCATAACAAAAAAGGATATTGTTGAGATAAATTCAATAATAGACTCATCTGATAATTAAGATATAATACGAATTTACTTATTATTATTTTCCTATTGTTATGTTTTTCTATTTTTTCAAATCGTTTTTAGTTTTATATTAATGGAAAGAATCAATTAAAACCAAAAACTTAGTTTTATCATGTATACTATATTAAAACAGAATACATGTCTAAATTAATCAATGACACAATATCGATAATTTAAAATCATGTAATTTAATTAAATAAAACTAGATTTATCTAATTTTTTTTAGGATTAACTACAATACTTTATTTTTTTTAAAAAAAAATTAAAAAATATGTTTTATTTCTAATCTGATTAATTTTATATCTAAACTCAAATACCGTTTTAATCATAATCAGGTTACATTATTCATTCCGATCATTATGATATGTATTATCCACTATTATTGTAGGCGTTTACAGATCTAGCTATATTATAGTGATCAACTATTTTCAAAGCTTTGTTTCTATTGTCCATCTTACAGGATGACATGTCAAATATAGTAAAATCGCCTTTTTCCATATCCCTTTCTTTTAATTTTTCTTTCTTACATTTGTATCCTATATCATAGAATTTTGCATCTAACTTTTTTTCATCAATATCGATGAGGAGAAATCCGAAACCATTGAATTGATTTGTAACATAATCGGGATGATTTAAAATTACATGACTGCTTTTTCCTCCTGACTCTATAACTGAATAAATTGTACCGTCTGGATTCAAGAAATTATTTGTATTATTTCCTGATGTATCTATAATAGGGTCACTAATATTATGATGATTAAACTTTATAGGTATTGTTCTATCATAAATATGATTATGGCCTTGTAATACTATATCAACGCCGTATTTATCAAATATGGGCTGATATTTATCCCTCATCATGTATTCTTGAATATGACTTGAAAGTGAAAAATATATTGGTTTATGAAACATAACAATAATCCAATCTATGGAAGAATTGGCATTTGCCTTCTTTAAGTCAGTTACAACAAAGTTATATTGGTCTTTGTTAAACGGGATATTTTTAACAATCATTTTTTCATTTAATAAGTACCTAGAAGGTATATCAGTAGTTATATTATATGTGGATAATAGATTACTAAGTGTCGTAGCATAGGATTTTTCATCACGGGTATCATATTCATTGTAACTTTCACTCTCGCCCTCTTCTTCATCATCTGGTTTAAAAATGTCAAACGAAAACTCTAATTGAGTATCTAATGCTAAAATGTGTACATTCTTATAATTAAATGAATAATACGTATTAGGTAAACCATAATGTTTTAGTAGTGAATTTGTCATTCCTTCGGAACCTCCTTTTCTTTTTTCCTCCTCTCCCTCATTATTGCCTATTGCAATTTTAATTTTCGAATCTAACGCTTTAGTCATATAATACCAGCAATCTGAATTCGGTTCATATGATAAATCTCCTATAACAAGAAAAATATCTGGTTTTTGCGATTCTATGTTTTTAATGTTACTTTGTGCTACAGGTCCGCAACCAAAATCACCTGCAGCAACAATTTTTATTTTTTGTTTATCTAAAATATCGTAATAGTGTACAGCATTTCTATTATCGCTTGAGTTACTCTTGAATTTTATAACATCATCAAGATTGAATTCTTTTATTTGAGATATAGATTTGTCGCCGAAAGAAAATGAGTCAGAAAAAGAAACGGTTTGCATGATGAAGAAAGAAAAAAATATAGCACTAAAAATAAAATAACATATCATTAGGTTATGCAATTTGTTTTCGTGAATAAATTATTATATAGTGACATTTAAAAAGATGATCTAAATTATAAATTTATAAAATGTTTATTGTATTTAAATTACGAAAAATCTTGAATTTCTATGTCTATTACTTTTAGTTACAATTTTATAAACATACTATATAATAATAGTATTGTAGGTTTTTCTTATTCGATGGATCATAACAATAATTTAATTGACTAAAAACAATTGATTAATTATCATATCAGTTATAATAAAAGAATGCATATTTCATAAAAGGGTAATTTCATTATTTAAAATAAACATTATAATACTGTATTTAAACCATACAATAAATTCATTTCTGCAATCAATTGTATTTTTTACTAAAATATTTAAAAATTAGGTCATAGAGTAATTTTTGATATTTTTTGATATTATAATGATGTAATATTTATATATGGAATAATGGTTAGGAGAACCTAATATATTTATTATTCAGAGGAAATAAGAATGAAAGTTAAAACAAATATTAAACTATCTAATCTCGAGTTTTCTTGTATATTTTCACTTATCGTATTTTTTTTAATTGCATTTAATTTCGATGGTAATGCGTTTTCACAAGGTAGTTCTGGAACTGAAGAATTAAATTCACAAAGTGATATTAAAAAAAACTTTATAATCCATATTGGACTTGAAAGAATTAATTCTCAATTAGATCTTAGTGAGCAAAATATAAAATCTAATAATTTCAATAACGCATTTTCTCATGCTTATCTTACACATGCAAATATTTTTCCAGACTTCAAATCTGACTTGCAATCTTTGGATCCCATATTATCTTCAAAATTAGAAGGTCTATTAACTGATTTCTCTATTCTTATAAAAGATAGTACTAATGGAAATACACAGAAAATTGAACAAATGCTTAAGGAAATAAGAAATACAATTTCTATTATTGATAGCAAAATATTAGCTGATAACACTTTAGGTGATAAGATTTTTCGAATTCAGAGTTCCATCCAATTATTGAATGATGCTTCTAATTTCTTGAGTTTCACTAATTCGACAAATACTGAAGATAAAAAAATTCTCAACTATGATAATACAAAAGGAACTGTAGAAAGATCAAAATACCAGATAAATCAAATTCCTACAAATGAATTTAATGATGATGAAAAAAACCAAATAATGTCAATGTTTTCAAAAATCAAAAAAGAATTGACTGAAAATAGCTTCGGTGATCTATCTTTATCTATTACTTCACTAAAAAAATATTTGACAGAAGTAGTAAACGTTAATAATTCACGTGTTCTTCCTGATGAATTACAAAATTACTTTTCAACTATTAATGGGCTATTGGATAATGCACTTATTGAAATAAGAGAAAACAATGATTATAAAAAAGCTGAAAAAGATGTAATGTCTGCATATTTGGATAATTATGAATATCTGGAAGCACCTATAGAAAAAAATGATCCAACTTTAATGAGTGATATCGAAATTAATATGAGAGAAGAGCTTCGAAACCTTATTAAAAATAATGAAAAGTTAGAAGTAATTGAACCGTTTGTTAATCAAATTAAGACAAAGCTTGATCAGGCCAAAATAGTTTTACAGAATGATCCATCAATATCGAATATTAATAACAATAATTCACTACCATCTATTTCGGCAGGAAATAACCTTGCTAATATAGAAGAACTTAGCCAAGGTTTTGGATCGTTTCAAGGCGAAATCAAGGAGATGGGCGAATCTTCTGATCCGCAAAAACAAGGTGTCAGAAATGATATCGACCAAATTAGATTAAATCTTCAGAATGTATTAGATCTTTATAAAGAAAATAAGTATGATGAGGCTTTATTAGCTTCACGTTCCGCCTATCTGGATAGTTATGAGAAGATAGAAATTCCGCTTAGACCAATCGATCCAAATTTTACACTAGAGATGGAAATTAAATTCGCTGAACTTAGAAATCTAATTCAACAACAATCAGGCTATGACAATATAGTCAAAAAGATTGGGGAACTACAAAAAGGATTGGATGAATCCGAACGATTAGTTTCAGGAATTGGTACTATAGCTCCTGGTATTGCCTTTACATCGTCATTTTCTATTATATTTCGAGAAGGTTTGGAGGCTGCATTAATCATCGGTGCAATAATAACATATTTGGAGGTCTCAAGAAATGATCGTTTCAAAAAACATGTCTATTATGGTATATTTCTGGCAGCTGGTGCAACTGCTATTACTTGGTTCATTGCGCAGTTTATTATAGAAATATCTGGTGCTAACAGAGAGCTTATAGAAGCTATAGCTGGCATAGCCGCAGTTGCCGTATTATTCTGGGTTAGTTTTTGGGTACTTAACAAAATAGAAACAAAGAGGTGGATAGAATTTGTTAAATCAAAGGTTTGGAAAGCAACAACAACAGGTAGTGTGATGGTCTTTGTTTTACTCTCATTTTTTACAATATACAGAGAAGGTTTTGAAACGGTCTTGTTTTATCAAGCATTGTTATCTTATGCTACGTATATGGAATTCTTTGTTATTCTTGGATTGGTTCTTGGGCTCGCGATAATCATAGGAGTAGCATTAATAGTTAGAAAATTGGGTAAGAAACTACCTTTACGAGTATTATTTGGTTTAACAATGGGGGTAGGTGCTTACATGTCAATAACGTTCTTAGGCAATGCCATTCGAGAGTTTCAAGAACTTGGTTACATATCTACGACTCATTTATTTGGAATAATTCCTAGATTAGATGTAAACCTAGCAACTTTGACTGGTATACATCCTACTCTTGAAACGGTTGTAGCTCAACTCATCTTATTAGCTATATATCTAATAGGTTCTGCATATATTTTGATCATACAACCACGCAGAAAGAAACTCATAGAATCATCTCGTAAATCTATGTCCGAATTTAAAACCTAAATTTTATTATTAGGGCAGACTAACATTTATAAGTTAGTTCCTCCTAATTAGTTTAGCCTAATATGTATAGCTTGACTGAAATAAAAAATAGTTGGAATATTGATAAAAACAATACTATTTCATTCTTAAATAGTATCCTTGAAAACGAGACATATAAGATTATTTTATCAGTTATAGAGCACTCTAAAACAGTTTACCAAATACATGAAGAAATATCTCTCCCGTTAAGCTCAATTTATAAAAGAATAAAGAAATTAGAAGAACTAGGTGTAATATCAATCGATAAAATTACTATCAACTCAAAAGGACGTAAATTAATCTACTATAAAAGTAAAATAAAAAATCTAACCTTTAACCTTAATGAAAAAGACGTAACGCTATTTATATCATAAAAATTTTTTTATATTTTATTATCTTCGATTTAGAGTTATGTTTGTTATTTAATATAATAGTAAAAAATGGTAATCATTTTACTTTTTGATTAATTGATGATCTACTGTATTTAGTCTATTCTAATAGTCTTATATCTTATTTTGTATGGATGAAAAAGCAATTTCAGTGTACCTCTAAATATTATACTGACAGTTCAAGAAATTTTATTTATTAGATAGTTGATGTACTAATTCATGATATTTTATTAAATTATCGTATGATCTTTTACATAACTTAGACCATCATTATGTACCTACTACTGGTGATTTCAAAATTATAACCAATAAATTATGGAGATCAAATATATAATATTTCAAGATTTAAGATCGTGAAACAATGACTAGAGATTTAGTGTATAAAATTATATTGTAAATATAATATGAGTCAAGTAGGATAGCTTTTTATACATATTAGTATCTTGTAAAATCCTATATACACTAACAATACAAATAAAGAATATTTATCAATTGGAAACAGATTAATATGATATTACTCTATTTTTTTAAAATTATCGCATTTTTTAATATTTGTATTTCCAATGAGCATCACAAAAAATCATTTAGCCTTTATTATTACGATCTTGTACGTTCATTATTTGTTACCTTGTCTTTTACAGGAATATTATCTACAGGATGGTTTGGAATTCCATTAGCTCCACATTATTTTACAGATACACCTATAGATGATTTGGATGTCATATTTACAATTCTTAGTGCTCTGGGAAGTATTTGGGGCATAATGGCTTATCGAGAGTTCACGAGAACACGAGATAATGTTTTATTAGCTAGAAGCTTGTGTAAAAAAATCGATCCTAATATAGGCAATCATAAGTATTCCACTTTTAATCATAAAACGAAAAAATCTGAACAAGGGTATGTTCCAATAGGCCCTACTGATTTTTGGGACCGACAAACTATAGTTCCAGATTGGTTAGATAAAGGAAAATACTGGCATATTTTACTCAGATTACATCTTAAAGACAAAGAAATAATTCTCAAAGTTGTCGAAGATAATGATCTACCTTTTTTTTCTGGGAAAAGAAATATTGCTACAACTTCTCGTGAAACCTTAAAAACTGATAACAAACTAAAAAAAAAATATCGCTATATTGTAAGTATTCCTCAATGGCTAGTAATGAATACTGAACCAAGTAATTTTTTATTAAGCGAAGTGAATATGAATGAATCTGACTTTGGGTTGTTAATGAATGCAATTAATAAACAACTTGTTATCGCATCAAATAATATTGTAGAACATGAAAAACAACGAATTAAATATTCATGGAATTTCACCTCATTGCCAATTTATCTAGTTAAGAGTCTTCCAATACAAATTATTTATAAAGAAATTATTACTTACATGATTAAATATGTGCCTTTAGCAAAAAAACATATTATTGAAGAAACTAATATGAATTTAGCTTATCTAAGTAATGACGAGTTAATCGAATCGTTGATAATTCTTGCTAAAATTAAGAATATTTCATCTCAAAGTATAGAAAAAGTTAGAATCCTTTTGCAATTTCTTACACATGAGTATGAAAAGTTAGGATTAGGAGATGGATCCCATAGATATCATAATTTTCATCATAGTCTTGAAGTTGCATATATCAGTTTACAGATGCTGCCATTAGAATTACATGGATATAAATTTTCAAATCAAGACTATGAATACTTATTGGTGGCTAGCTTATTACATGATTATGATCCTTCTCAATATAACTATAAAACTAGTATAGGTTTAAATCGTTTTGAAGGCCCTAAAGTTGGAAATACAATTCAAACAATTTTAAAAATTAGAATAATAGATGCATATTTTAATTTGAATGAAATTGAATTTAAAAATTATTTCAGTCAATATCAAGACCCTTTATTGCCACCTATAGATTATGTCACTACTCATCCCGAGTATATAAGATCCAGTAAATCTCTTTCAAGTTTAATAGTTGAATTATTGATTTGGAGAACTGATTATCCTTTTACAAAAAAACCAGTATCCCAAAAAAATTTTCAATATCTACTTGAGATAATTTTTAATTTAACTGGGTCGCCTGATAAGTATGTATTATTATCTGAGCTTTTAACCTTGGCTGATCAGTCAGTAACCTACATGAGCTCCGATCCCATTAATGCTTGGGATAGAGTAATCAGCTTGTATGAGGAATTAATGCTTCCAAGATCCGAGGCTATTTCTAGAACTGATCAATTTTTTTCCGAGATCATGAAAATTGAACTGTTTCACGAATTGTTAAATAATCGTAATTTTCCTTCAATTTTCAGGCAAAGATGGATATTAGTTTATCAATTTTATCATGAAGGAATACCTTCAACACAAATAAATAGAACAATAGAAAATGCCCAACGCTTATACTCGAAAATTAATTTACTCATTGGTGTAAGAACAGGGAATCTTTTATATCATATTGCGACAAATTTTACAGATGAATATTTTATAGGTATTGGCACCGATGAAGAATCTATATTGAATATTAAAGATAAATTAGCAAATTTAAAGCAGGAAAATGCTTCTTCTTTTTGGGGAGATGCAAAAAAATTATTACCTAATCTTCTTAGTATGTCTATTGATAATATTTTATTAGTATATCATTTTACTAATATCGAGGAGAATAAAGAACAAAATCAAGAATTATCCTTATTATTCAATGGGGCTGCATTGGTACTTAAATCAAATAGCACATTTCAAATACTTACTAATATAAATGAAAATAGTAACAAAGAGAAAGAATTAATAAAAATTGCATCAAATCTTGGATTCCAAATATCAAACAATAATAACGAAACTAACCTTTATTTTCTTGAGTCTTATTTTCAGAAAGAAGTTTTTGAAAATCATCTATTTTCAGTATTAAAATTTAATTTTAATCCTAACATAAAAAAAGAGTAATTACTTTTTTTAAACATATATAAATTAATAAATAAGTAAAATTATCGAAAGAATGGCAAAAAAAATTAGAGTAGCAATTGCTGGCGTAGGTAATTGTGCTTCGGCATTAATTCAAGGAATACATTATTACAAAACAGGGAATGAAAAGAATTCTATAGGTCTTACTGCCTATGATTTAGCTGGCTATACTCCTAATGATATTGAATTTGTAGCCGCTTTTGATGTTTCGGATTCAAAAGTTGGTCTTGATTTATCAGAAGCAATTTTTTCTCCTCCGAATAATGCTCTAAAAATAATTGATGTAAATAAATTAAATGTTGAAGTACATAAAGGGAAAGTGTTAGATGGAGTAGGTAAGCATCTAGCTGAGAAAATTACCTTGTCAAGTAATGAGACTGCTAATATTTCTGAAATATTAAAAGATTCAAAAGCAGATATTCTCGTAAATTATTTGCCTGTAGGAAGTAGGGAGGCAACTCGATTCTATGCTGAACAATGCTTGTCTGCTGGTGTCTCATTCGTTAATGCAATTCCAGTTTTTATAGCATCGCATAGTAAATGGCAACAATCTTTTAAAGAGAAAAATATTCTATGTGTTGGCGACGATATAATGAGCCAGGTTGGAGCCACAGTTATACATAAAACTTTAGTAAAATTATTTATTGATAGAGGAGTTAGAGTTGAAGATACATATCAATTGAATGTAGGTGGTGATATGGACTTTTATAATATGTTAGACGATGATCGATTAGAAGATAAGAGAATAAGTAAAACTAGTGCAGTTGAAGCTATGTCACCATATTCTATCCCTATGAGAATAGGTCCTTCGGATTTCGTCGAATCATTGAAAAATGATAAAGTTTGTTATATTAACATTCGTGGTAAAAAGTTTGGACATATTCCAATCGAACTCGATCTGAAACTCCGTGTAGCTGATGCATACAATAGTGGAGGAATTATGATTGATGCAATTCGTGCAACAAAAATAGGACTAGATAGAGGATTATCTGGAGTTTTAGAAAGTGTTTCTGCATATTGTTTTAAACATCCCCCAATCCAAATGCCATATACACAAGCAAAAGAACAATTCATTCACTTTGTTAATGGAAAACCGGATTAATGATAATTTTTAATATGAGATATTTAGACGGTTAGAAATTTAAATAAATTAAAAAATAGATGACAAACTCCAAACTCAAGATCTTCTTCATTTTTCTTCAGTAGGGCTAGTTTCGTCATTGTTTGCCACAATCCAGTGTATAGTATAAAATAAAAAGTTAACTGTAAAAATATATTTCATAATTAAAATAATCATAACAATAAGAAAAATTATTGGGTAAAAATTTATCTAATTAACTCTGGCGTCATTCCATAAATAATTAAAATAATCCTTTGCATAAACTGCTAATCCTGGATGTTCAGCCCAAATTGCAATGGGTTCAGAGCTACCGTTCCTGTTTCCTTCTTCACCTAGTAAAATTAAAACTTGTATTCCATCACCAATTACTCCCCCGCCAAACATATTGTCTTTGATTCTTACATCTGCAATTCTTGAAATAGCCTTTATAATTTCTGTGCTTGTTCCATCGGAAACAAGAACAACTATTCTTATTCCTTTATCATGTAAGGTTCTAAGCATAGGTTGTAACGATTTAGCAATATCTTGAGCTAATTGCGGTAATGCTATTAATAATTCACGTTGACTATTCTGTATGATTTCGTTTACTTTGCCCGCGATATTATAAAAACCTCTTACTACCCAAATTTCTGGCTTTTCTCTAATACCGCTTTTTTCATAAATAGGAATTAATTCATTCTTAATAATCTCTTCGTTATTTTTAATCTCAATTTCTTTTTGAAGTCTTACAGCCTCTAATGCGGTCGAAGGAGATTTAGGATAAAATTTTTGTGGTCTCGAACTATCCGATTCAAGCCATACCTTATTATCTAAACTATTCAATACTTCGTAAATTTTTGAGTAGGGAACACCAGAAATTTTACTGATATCTGATGCTGTCATAGAACCTTGCACTAATAATGATAGATATACTTTGATTTCATAGCTAGTCAAGCCAAGACTTTCCATTGCTTTTCTCGACTTGTCACTAATATTCATTGAACTATTTTTAATTAAATAACGTACTATAAGTATGTTAAATTGCTAATACTACTTTTTTTATTTTTTATTATGGATCTGTTGATTTATAAATATATTAGTCATCCAAATGAGGTAAATGATTAAACTGAGACCATTCCAAGGTTGGGATGGAATCATCTTAAATAGTCATAGAAATATAAGAATAAAGACTAAATGAAGTAGATTTCAGTTCTAATGACACTATTACTAAATTTCCGTTATTATATCATAAATATCATAAAAATAAACAGTCAAATAAGCTAAAATATTTTATCAATTGATCTTTTCCTAATAATATAACTTAATGGATACTTTTAGTGTGATAAACGGTTGAGGTTAATATGAAATGAATTACTATATTTTTAAAATTAATTTATTTAAAGATTTTAATTTCATAATGCATTTTCTATATTCTTAGAAATAATCTATTTTGTTTTATCATGTTAGTAATACTTAAGAACCTTATATTTTATTTTAATTTGTCTATAATAAAGTAACCATTAACTTATATAAAAACTAAAAAGTGTTGTATTATTCAAAAAAGTTGTTGGGATTAAATTTAGATTTCGTCCACTAATATATTGATTTAATTTATGGTGTATGAAACTATTTTATAATAAGACCCTATCCCACAAATAGATAAGAATACATCTCCTTCTTTTTATTATACTATCTGTTAAATATTTGA
>JALDXL010000046.1:0-11280 GCA_032155045.1 Nitrososphaerales archaeon | reverse complement strand
GTATCTACTGTTTTTTGATACAATTTTGTAGTTTGGAATGTTTAAAATAAAATTATTGCATATAGTCTGATTCTAAATGGAAATTGGAAAGCATGTATTATACAATAGCTATAATATGTAATATTTGCATTAAATTAGATCGAATAATGCTACTAGCACTTGTTGAGGTTATTACGTTCAAATAGTCTAACTTTTACATTAATATTTTAAATATATGTATTATAAAACAAATGGTAAAATACAAACCAGTAGAATTTGATATTTTTCCCCCGAGAATATTATCTGATACTCGTGAAAACATCCTTTATACTTTCTCTAGCATGTCTCAAAGAATTATTGATGAAACAAGAGGATTTATTTGTGGTAATCCTACTTGTAGAGAAGAGACTGTAATTAATGAAAAAATTTCTTGGATTCCTAGACGTTGTTTAGTTTGTGGCGAAGAATTTGACTGGGAAAACATATTAACAGGAACTAAAAAGTATTGTCCACTATGTCATGAAATATATCCTGTTTATGCTAATTTTTGTGCGTTTCATAATGATCCAAAAATAGGTTTAATTCCATCTTAATAGAATTAAAAAATAGTTTTAATATTATGCTATTTTTTGCGTTGATAATATTGGATCAAACAGAATGTGAACTAACTTTTTTGTTTAAAAAGATCGGGTAACATGGTTTAATCCATTCTTTGAAGATTAAAGAACAAGAACTGAGTTTGTACTCCATCTATAAGTGTAGTTAGTAATAGAAAGAAAAATTCCTTTTTGTATATCCTCGACTTACATCCTCATCTTTTTGAATATTTTTCAACTACTTTTTTTATTCTTTGGCGTTCTTCAATAGATGGCTTCACTAAATTTGTTTTCATGATCCAATATTTTCCTTTATGGTATGCGAGTGGCATTTTGTCAGGATTATTGGAAGCATCGACAACTTCGCCAACAAATGTGATGTGATCACCTAAAGTAATTTCTTTATATAATCTACACTCAATATTTAGCGCAGCTCCTTTTACCATTAGAGCATTTATTCTCTTTGCTTTGTAGAATACAAATCCAATTTCCTTTAATGTCGTTATCTTGTCATATTTGGAACCTGTATAACCACCTGCTGCACTAGATATTACAGATTGATCACTAGCACATAAATTACCTTCAAATTCCTTCGATCTTCTGATATTTTCTACTGTAACCTTTGTATCATCTAAAGAAACAGCTATCAAACCAGGCTGGTAGGATATATGATGAGTCCATTCACAAGCCATTATATTCGATCCAAAGGGACCATCGCTTGTAATTAAGCCTACATTTGTTATAAATTGGTTTGATTTTTCGTCATTCCATGGTAAATCCAATATATGTTACACCTCTAATTTTTTCTAGGAATTACTTTTGTATGGATTTGAATATGAGAATTTGGTTTAAGCTGTTCATACCGCATTCTAAACAGTTCAATTACTGTTGGGACATCCTCTTGTTCATTATTATGGAACCAATAGCTAATCCAACCTGACTGAGGTAGTACATGATGAGGTTTAACACGTCCAGAGTTAACAAGCTCGTTTCGAATTTTCATGGAAAATGGTATATCGACTAAACCTTCATTATGTATATGTCCCATTTCTCTTTTGTTTAAGAGAAATTCTATACCACCAAATCGATGGTCCTCGGAAGTAACATAAGGCCAACTCAATATCTCTCTTTTGATATTTTCTATAATGTTATTCATATAGATGTTATTATTATTTTGCTTTATAAACACTTAGGTTTACAAATTATATAAATTATAAAATCCATATAAAGAAAATCTGGAAGCAATTTTTAAATTATTAAATTTGAAAAGATAACAGATTTTAATATTATAAAAAAAAGTAGTATATAGACTATTGATAAAAAAGACACTTCAAGCCGTTTACACTTATGTAATTGTAAACCAAATGGTTTATGAATGAGTTAAACAAATTTATGTATGAGTTGCCTCTCTCAAACAATTTAGAAAATATTGCTGATGGATTTAGCGAACCAAAAAAGAAATTACTCTATTATCTAAAAGTTATGCAACAAGCGGGTCTTGAGGAATTGGCTAATGCTATGAAGATATCTAGAATGGGCGTTCACAAACATCTTGTCCTCTTGCAACAAAGAGGGTTGGTAGAAAGTATAGAATTAAGGGGGAATGTTGGTAGACCAAGAATGGTTTATCAATTAACAAGTCAGAGTAAAACTGTTTTCCCAAGATCATATAGTGCAATTGCAACACATGCTCTTGATTTTATTGAGAGAAATATGGGCAAGGAGGGTATTGAAAAGGTTCTTCGTGAACGGCAAAGTGATCTATTTGATCAATACTATAAGCGTCTAAAGAATCTGACTTTTGATAAACAAGTTAAGGAATTGGCAAGGATTAGAGATGAAGAAGGCTATATCGCTGAATCAAAAAAAGAATCAAAAAGTCGAGAAGGAAAACATATCATTTTAGAATATAATTGTCCAATTATACATATAGCTGAAAAACATTGGGAAGCATGTGCAACAGAAACAGAACTATTTGAAAAACTTCTTGGAGCAAGTATTGAGACAACAGATAGAATTGCGAAAGGCGATTCAATTTGTAAATTTATGATTAAACAAAAAAGAGAAGGATATTTCTAAAAATGTGGTAACGTCGGAGATAGCAAAATGCCTAATCCTGTTTATATAAATCATAACTACAAAGTGTGATAATATCCCAATATGCGTATAAATGAGTAACAAAGTAATGAGAATTAGGAAGTTATCGAAAAAATAATGAGTCCAATCAAAAATAAATTATAATCATTTCTCTCGCCTCCGGTTGATGAAAAATCTCACTAAACTTTCTAGGTTTCTTATCATCAAAGATAATATCAGCATACCATTTAGATGAGAATGCAACCAGTTGCATCAAGATAGGTAGGGTGTCGGCGAGGATTTGGAAGATATGGTGATGAACCTCAAGAATAAGGGTATTATGTTTGAGCATAATGATAATCCGGATATTATACGTGAGAATGATATTCATATCTTTGGTAACATGAAGGTTGCTTGGATCAAGGAACCTAATGATAATATCTCAAATATTGAGTCATTAGTAGAACATATCTTATAAGGGAAAGGGAACACTTCGTTTGGTGCGGTATTAAACGAATCAAACTATTTAATAAAACCACTATCCTAGTTCAAGGAATTTTAATAGTTTATTACATATTTTTTTATTGTTTTCTGCATTTCTAATCGAATATTTTCGTTGTTTAAAACAATATTATACTATACATACACTCACTTAATGACTTTTATACTATACATTATATATCATATTCCTAAATGAATCAATCAGAATTAAATGAAAATAAAGGAAATGAAGAGAGCCATTTGGGAGATGAAATCCAGACAGTAATCTATCGCTTTCCAAAAAAGGATCATAATAAAATGGTAGAATTTAGTAAACCATTTACTGATATATTTAGAAAATATGGTGTTTCACGTTGGGGTATATACCAACTTAACAGTACTAAAAATGATATGGAATTTACTAATTTAGCTAAGACTGTATCAGCTAATCTAGACGAGGAGGAAGTATGGATAGAGATATTTCACTATAATGACAAAAAACACAAAGAAGAAGTGATCCAAAAAATGAAGAATGATAAAAATTGTGAACAAGGTTTCCAACAATTTATGAAACTTATAACTGCTGGATCTAGTGTGATAATTGGCGATTTCAGCAGTGTAAATGGTATAGAATTTATCTAATGATAACAAAAAATTTTATAATAAAAATGCGAAAGAAATAGATATGAATGTTACTAAATTTCAAAACATATTTTGGTTATGATAATGTAGACAAGTACAAATTAAATACACACATCGTTATTAATACACATAAAAATAACTAAATTTGACAAGCAGTAGCTTGCTGACGTGCCACTACTCATCCGGACGAACCTAATACAAAGATAGAAAAGTCGTAGTTCTTTAATGTTTGTGGTGAGTTATCTTTAATTGTCTGGTATCTTCCAACTAGATTCTCTTTGTGGGATCGAATCTCCGTATGTATATGTTTTACTTCAAAATTTGCTCATTAGGAAACATTACGTAAAAAGATGTTACACAAAGCCGCCATTGGCTCGCAGGATCTGACCGTTAATCCAACCACCATCAGGGCCTGCAAGAAATGATACTACGTTAGCAATGTCTTCCGGCTGACCAAGTCGCTCCAGTGGAGAAAGTTTACGTAGTTGATCGATCTGAGCTTCTGACTTGCCACTCAGGAATAGTTCTGTAGCCACTGGGCCAGGAGCCACTGCATTTACAGTAATATTACGACCTCTCATCTCATTAGCAAGCACTCGGACCAATCCTTCCACGCCTGCCTTGGAAGCGATATATGGACCATAGGTTGGAAATGCCATGGCGATGACGCTTGAGGAAAAAACAATGATACGTCCACCTGAGGATATTTTTCGAGACGCTTGTCCGAGTACAACAAATGTACCACGTAGGTTGGTGGTGATCACCTTATCAAATAACTCCAAGTCCCCTTCAGCGATAGGTGAAAGCGGCATGATTCCTGCGCAATTAACTACTACATTGATACCGCCGAAGGTGTCTATTGTTTTCTTAAATAGATGTTCCACCTCGGCTGCTTTCGCCACATCGGCCTGTACGGCTATGGCTTGTACACCATGAGATTTAATTTCAGTTACAACTTCTTCAGCTTTAGTGGCGTTACCTGCATAGTTTACTGCAACTGCGAATCCATCCCTTGCAAGCCTTATAGCAATAGCACGTCCTATACCACGTGAGGCACCGGTAACGATGACACTCTTCGTTAAGACATTTGTCATTAATTATTCACCCGAGGTACAAGGAGATCGCCTAGGCCGATCCGTCGGAGAAACTCTGCCCTGATACGATCTGCGACTGCGTTAACTACCTCGCAGCCATCCTGAGCAGGATCAATATGCATACGAAAAGGTCTTTTGCCGAATGGCATGTCGATGACTTTAACAATGGCATCAGCAACTAAAGTGACATCCGCGTCCACTGGCACAGTGGCAGCAAGACCGTTCAGTATTTGATCAGTAAATCCACTAAATACTCCAGAATCATATTCGACTACCCGCGCCGTATCGTTTGGTGAACCTGCATTCTTAAAGTGATTAGTTCCCGAGGTGAAAGCGCCTGGTACTATAATAGAAGTCTCTATTCCCCAACGGGCCAACTCACCAGCATAGCTCACTGCTAGGGCATCCATCGCTGCCTTGGCGGCAAAATATGGAGCGAGATAAGGCGGGGTTCCTCCGCGCGTACTACTGCTAGAGACCCAGACGACCAAACCCTTTCCCTGTCTACGAAAATAAGGAAGGACAGCGCGATTTACGCGCTGAGTGCTTAGGACGTTAGTATCATAAAGTTGGGCCAATTGTTCCGGTGTGAAAGCTTCGGCTGGACCAAAGACCATGTGTCCTGCATTATGAATGACCACATCTAGACGACCGTTTTCAGAGATAATGTTCTTTATTGCCGCATCAGCAGATACCTGTGACAATACATCTAGTTCTATCACGTGAAGATCCACACCGTGTGTGGAAGCATATTTTTCTACCTCCTTGACTTGTGGTGCATTACGGCCGGTTGTGTCGCGCATGCTAGCGTAGACAATGTGACCTTTCTGTGCCAGAGCACGTGCGGCAAGAGAACCAAAGCCACTCGAAGCCCCTGTTATGACAATAATATTCTTCATGAATCAAACCCTCTTCTTTTCAAGAAATTGGTTATGTAAAATACTATTTTTAGCATTTCTTGTACATTAGAAACAATAAGACCAGTAAATATATATTTTTTTGACTAAAATTTATATATTTATATATTATATAGAAAATTATTCAAAAAATATAGTAAATTATAATAAAAAAGAGAATTTCATAACAAAAATTTATTCTAGTTTTTGGGATACATTAATTACGAACGATTAGAGGTTCATACTATGAGTTTGACGTAGAATTTAAATTCGTCAATTAGATAAACTAGTTTATCAAATTTATTCAATACATTATAGTTAATCCCTAAACCAACTATGAAATAATATACTTAATCAGATTTTTACCTAAAAATGTTTCCTAATCACTTTGATTTATACTATATAATACAAAATAAACTTCAGAATTTATTCCTAATCTTGTTAAAACGTACTAGTATGTTAGCTCGCAGTATATCAACTGTTTTTGACACAATTTTTTATTTCAAAATATTATATAATGATGAATAATTTTTGATATAATTTATAATAATTATATACTACAGATAATAGTAATGCCAGAAATGACTAATTATGAAATCCAAAATTTTCTTTTACAAGGGACTTTTACAGGTAAACTTGGAACAGTCAATAAAAATGGAACATCACATATTGTTCCTATTTGGTATACTTTAGACAAAGAAAATAATATATTATTTAATACAGGTAAAAATTCAGTAAAAGCAAAAAATATTCAACGTGATAATAGAGTCCGTTTATGTGTGGATGATCAGATTCCACTTTATTCGTTTGTTACTATTGATGGTATAGCAGAAATAATTAATGTTGAACCAAACGAACTCTTCAAATGGGCTAAAATAATAGCAGCAAGGTATATGGGTAATGATAAAGCAGATGAGTATGGCAAGAGAAATAGTTCAGAAGGAGAGTTATTGATAAAAATAAAACCAACTAAAGTTATAGGTCAAAAAGATATAGCAGAATGGTGATTCAGTTATTAATCATAAATAAATAATGATAGATAAATGAAATATAAAATTAAAAATTATTTTATAAAGACAAGAGTTCAAAGTACCTAAAACATAATATAATCTGGATCTATAAACTGCAACCTGTTAATCTGGAAACTTATTTATTGATTAGTCGGAATTTCCATTATGGTAAAAAAATTAAAAAAGTGAAATAAAGTGATTTTCTTACGAAAAATAAACATGATTCACTCATTTAAGAATTCTAAAAAGTACTGTGGATAGATAAAACTCTTAATTCTAAAATTAAGAAGAATAATAATTTTAATGAATATTATAATATAAAGTATTTTTTAAAATTTGTAAACAGCTAATTATTTATAATTTGAACACTTTTACTGATCATGAATATTAAAAGATCTCTGAATGAAAAGGTCTCTATTGTTACAGGCAGTTCTTCGGGAATAGGCTTTGAAACTTCATTACTTCTTGCAAGAAAGGGTTTTTATACATATGCTACTATGAGAAATTTAAATAAATCTCTAAAAATAAAAGAAATTGCCGAAAAAGAAAATCTTCCTTTAGAAGTCTTGAAATTAGATGTAACAGATGACAAATCAGTTAAAGATGCCATAAAACAAATCACGGATGAAAGTTCAAAGATTGATGTGTTAGTCAATAATGCTGGATATGGAGTAATGGGAGCTGTAGAAGACTTGTCATTGGATGACTTTAAATCTCAGTTTGAAACAAATTTCTTTGGAGTTATTAGAGTTACAAAAGAAGTTATACCAATAATGAGAAAACAAGGAAATGGAAACATAATAAATATAAGCTCTGTTGGAGGAAAAATAGGTCTACCCCTTAATTCCGCATATATTAGCAGTAAATTCGCTCTAGAAGGATTGTCTGAATCTATGGCTTATGAACTAGAACAATTTGGGATAGATGTCATATTGATTGAACCTGGTGTAGTAAAAACTAATTTCTTTGAAAATGTAGTTATAAATAATAATAATACTAATAGTACAAATAACAAAACTTCACCATATTCGCAATTAACTCAAAAACTATTTGAGGGTTTTGTACCACTGCTCAATAGTAGTTCTTCTTCAGGATCATCAGATGTAGCAGAAGTAATTTATCAAGCAATAGAATCAAACAATAGAGAAGTTCGATATCCTGTAGGAAAAGATGCAGTTTCAATTATCAAGACACGACAAAAGTTATCAGATAAAGAATTCGGAAAGTGGATAAAAGAAAGTATCTTTCAGCAGAAAGGATTCATACACTAATAAATAAATTTTTATTTTTCTTTCCTAAGCATTTTTATTGATATTTTTTAATTTATATGACATAACTCTTTTTCAACAAATTAACAGTAAGTATTCTATGTTTGAAATTATTCTTGAAATTTATTGACAAATTGATTCTGAGTACTTTGAACGTAACATGTAATTGGGATCTTTAAACTTGTTATATTTTTAGTAATTTGATGACTTGGCTATGTCATATAGACTTAAAACTCCAAGGATTACTATTTAATGACCATTTTAATATTTAAACGAGTTTCAAAGTAAAATGTCAAAATGGATTAAAGAGAATAGACTAAAGTGAAAGGAAACTGTATATGAAGGTCTCGAATATGCACTGAAAACATTTGTTGATATTTTAAAGGAGAAAATATTAGTATAACCATTGTCAAGGTTTTGATACGAACTGATTATAACCTGATTCATCTTCACATAATAGTCAAAATTATTGTAGATTCCTTAATTAGGAAATTTTAACGCAAAATTGGATCATCATCAAGCATATTGTAAACGATATGTTTGTAAATAAACTAAAGACTTTTAGATAGTTTTTGTCAATAATAATGATAATTAATATATAAACATTTAAATAATTATTTAATTATTTAAATAATCAAATGGAATCGTCATGGAAGGCAATTTCTGATGATAACAGGCGTCAGATATTGCTTTTATTAAAGAAAAAAGAAATGACTCCTACTGAAATAGCACAGCATTTTAAATTCTCTCAGCCTGCAATATCTTCTCATTTACGCATTCTCAAAAGTTCTGATTTGATCAGAGAAAAAAAAATTGGTAAAAATAGAATATACTCACTTAACCCAGAAAAGACATATGAAATGATGCAATTTTTTGCTAGTATGTGGGGATATAATTTGAGCAGTTTGAAGGAATTACTGGAGAATGAGCAAAAAAATGAATGATCTCGCCATAAGACAAGAAATTATCATAGATGTATCTATACAGAAGGTATTTAGAGCTATCACTAATGCAGATCAACTAACCCAGTGGTTTCCAGATGTGACCATATTGGAACCAAAGGAAGGAGGAGATGTACGATTTACTTTCTTAAAAGACAAATCCGACAAGTCTGATAAACACATACATAAATTAGATAAAGACCATCATGTAATCGGAAAAATCACGAAAATTGTTCCAAATAAAGAACTTTCCTATACCTGGAGACATCAAGATATTCCTGATTTCCCAGAAACTATAGTATCTTGGCGATTAGAACGATTAGATGAAAATAAAACTAAGTTAATTTTAACTCATACTGGGTTTACGGATAAAGATAAAAAAGAATACGATAGTCATAGGGAAGGATGGTCTTGGTACATTATGCGCCTTCAAAATTATGTAACTAAAGGAGATAGTAGATAAATGATAAACTTGGACAATCATCAAATTGTTTCAAAAAATGAATGGATAGCAGCTCGTAAAGTTTTACTAAAAAAAGAAAAAGAATTTACCGCATTACGTGACCAACTTAGTCAACTACGACGAGAATTGCCTTGGATTGCAGTAGATAAAGAATATATCTTTGAAGGACGAAATGGAAAAGTGAATCTTTCTGAACTTTTTGATGGACGAAGTCAGCTAATTGTATATCATTTAATGTATGATCCTACATGGGATGCAGCATGTCAGTCATGTTCTTTCTGGGCAGACAATTTTAATGATATAATTTTACATTTGAACCACCGAGATGTTACCATGATAGCAATTTCTAAAGCGCCTTATAGTAAGATAGATACATATAAGAAGCGTATGGGTTGGGATTTTAAGTGGGTTTCTTCTTTTGATACAGATTTTAACCGTGATTATAATGTATCATTTACAAAAGAAGAGCTAGAAAAAAAAGAAGGTTTCTACAATTTTTCGATTCAAGATCCATCTGTTTCAGAACTGCCTGGAGTAAGTGTCTTTTATAAAGATCCATCAGGTAAAATATTTCACACATATTCTGCTTATGCACGTGGAATAGATATATTGAATAATACCTACAATTACCTTGATCTAGTTCCAAAGGGACGTGACGAGGATGGTTATGATTTTCCTATGGCATGGGTACGTCGGCATGATGAATATGACAAATAAATATTTGGTTATCATTACAAATTTCGAAAATGAACAAGTATGAAAGAAACTATCCAAGTTAAGATAAAAATGCGAACAGAAAAGAATTTCAGTGATGACAAGAAAGGATATAACAAAAAAATAATAAAGATTTTCTTGTCTGTTTTTATATTTATACTAAGTCTAACTTTGATAACCCTATCGCTTTCATCCACAATATCGAATACCAATTATTTCTCATCTTTTTTTGTGTATGCGAGAGAAGAGGGTGAAATGGACAATGTTAATAATAAGACAATATCATCAGATACAATCGAATATAATCATCATAAAACTCTAGTTAATGGAATCCTTATGCATTATGTGATAGCTGGTAAAGGAGATCCAATTGTTTTATTGCATGGATGGCCTCAGACATGGTATGAGTGGCGACATATTATTCCAGAATTAATAGCTAACAATTATACAGTAATAGCCCCAGATATGAGAGGTCTAGGCGATTCAGAAAAACCACAAAAAGGATATGACAAGAAAACCATTGCAGAAGATGTCTATCAATTAGTAAAAAAATTGGGATATGACAAAATATATCTTGTAGCTCATGACTGGGGAGGACCTGTTGCATATTCTTATGCAGCTGCACATCCACAAGATGTACAAAAAATGATTATAGTAGATGTTCCATTACCAGGATTTGGAGTTGAAGAAGCAGCAAACTTTTCACCTAATGGATTTTGGCATCTTTCGTTTCATGCAGTGAGAGATCTCCCAGAGAAATTGATTGATGGACAAGAGGATATCTACCTTAATTGGTTTTATGATCAATACTCTTACAACCAATCTGCAATAACATCAGAAGATAGGGAAGAATACATAAAACAATATTCCAAACCAGGTGCATTGCGTGCTGGCTTTGAATATTATAGAGCAATATTTGAAGACGCACAAAACAATAAAGAATATGCTAAACACAAACTAGACATACCAATATTGACAATAGGTGGAGAAGCAGGTGTAGGTAACCTGACTACAACTTCATTTCAAATGGTTGCAAACAACATCACAGGATTAACGTTGCCAAATACAGGACATTTCATACCTGAAGAAAGACCAAATTTTCTAGCAAAACAAATACTTGA
>JALDXL010000045.1:0-11465 GCA_032155045.1 Nitrososphaerales archaeon | reverse complement strand
ATCGAACTATAGAATATACAATAACTAATTCTATTTACCTAAAGGCATAACCATAAAACAATATCAGTTTTTTGAATTTAATTATTATGGTGTAGGATTTGAAACAACCAAATACATATGGATAGAAAACATAGTGAGAAGTAAAAGAAAAAATGATAGCACTTGCAAATAAGAAAGTATATTAAAACAAGAATATTATGTTTGAATTTAATAATAATATAATACTAATATAAAGTTAAAACAATTCATAAGAAAAGAAATATTTTTTAATAATATTTATATTATTATGGATTATCTATATATACCAATTGAAAAATTTTCAATTATCTTGCTGATAATACGTTTGTTTGATAATAACATATATCTTCTATAAATACAAGAATCTCTTGAATTGTAGCCAATTTCTGTAATTCTTTTATAGGTTTCTATTTTATTATCTAATAATATCATACCTATTCCTTTTTTACCTTTTCTTAATTCATATATTATATTATCCGGGAGGTTTTTTAAATAAATAATAGAGCTTGCAGATACCAAAACACGCTGGTCATTAGATATTATATTAACTGTTCTTATTATAATATTATTTTTTTCAGTTTGTTTTAAAATCAATATTTTTGTCAATGCATTAGAGAAAACTTGTAACATTTGTTCTGTTGTACCTGTATTAATTAAAAGAAGCTTTTCAGAAGAATTTAATTTAATATTACCCATCTTCTCGAGTTTTAAAATATCTTTCAAAATAGTAGAGTTAGATCTAACAGTAATAAATAACATGATAGTTAAGTAAATAGCAGGACCTAAAATATATTATAATCTTGAATATAAAATTTACACACAGTTAAAATTATTGCAAATGATATAGTTGTTACACTGAGAATTTTAAGATAAAATTCTAATTTTTTTGTATTGGAATCATCAGAAGATTGAGGTTTCCTTTTAATTTCTTTATAGATTCTAGACATTCTTATTTCTGAATATGCAACAAAGAATGCAATAATAGATGAAATCACTGATAATATAGAAATAGAATTTGTTTGAATAACAAATCCTGCCAATAAAGGAAGACTTCCCCATGATATTGCAAACCAAAAATTATTATGAAAGAATCCGTTGAATAATTCAAAATTATAGGCAAATAAAAAAAATCCTTCCATAACTGCAATAATCAATAACAAAGGAGTAAATGTTATAATATAATAAAGTCCTAGACCATAGGACACCGAAAGTCCTCCTACTATCATCAATTTCAATTCCAACGGTGTAAAAAAATTTCCCCAAGGTTTAATTTTTTTTGAACCTAGATTATCTGCAGCATGAGCTGAAACTCCTAAAGCTAAAAAATAAATTATAAAGATTGCTAGAACTCTATCCCATAGTAATGATTCTGACAGCATTGAACCTATTATTGTAAAAGAAATACACATTCCAGTATATGGAAGAAATAGCATCCCAATGAAAGCTCTAAATTTCATTGGACCGAATTTTGGAACGAACCATTCATTTATGCGAATGGATTTAAAGTTATGTTCTTTCATATTTTAAAAGCAGATATAATCGCTACAGTCCCTCCTGTATAGTATTTGACGTCAAGAGACTGAAATCCTTTCCTTTCTAGTGCCATTTTAAGATCTTGAATCCATTTGCTATTTTTTATTATTGCGTCTAAATTAGAAAAAACATATTGCCATGATTTAATAATTTGTCCAGTTAATTTTAACATATAAAAATACGAGTTCCATAAAAATCTCATTATTTTATTTAATGGATAGACAAAATCACTAAAGATAACTATTCCATCTTTTTTAAGTATACGCCATATTTCATCAACCATAAGAGAAATTTTTGCATATTTAGCAAGATAACAAGAAACTATACAATCAAAACTTTCTGATTTAAATGGTAAAAATTCCGTTATAGAATTAACCAAAAGCGAATATCTTCGTTTTGTTTTAGCATTATATATATAACTATATGTTAAATCAGCTCCAACGAGGGTATTGTACGGAACATTAGAAATGAATGATGAAAAAATTCCTGTACCACATGCTAGGTCTAGTATATATTTATGATCTGGAGTTATATATTTAGCAATATTTTGTTTCCAGAATGAATCTCTTCCAAATGTGGTATATTTTACTATTAGATCATAGCTAGATGCATTTTGGTTAGAAAAAAACCTTTGTGCGATAGACTGAGCATCAAGAATCATTTTAGTTCACTATTATAATGAATTTAATAATATAAATAACATATAAAGATTCATTTCAAGGTTTTATTATAAACATTATCCGTTACATATTTGGTTCAAAGAGCTGATTTATAAATTAATGAGCCAATAATAGTAGAAATTTCAAATTTCAAATATATCGAAGACTGTGATATCCACTTTTTGAATTATTTAAGATTATAATGCATTAGTGATATTTTTCAATAGTGTTATTGGAAATAACTTACAAAACCAATTTATAAATATTAAAGAGTATAATCATCATCTTTAACTCATTTAAAGGATTTTTACTATATTTGTAAGTATTATATCTATACACGAAAATGAGAAAACTCATAAAATACTAAAATCTAAATAGTATAGGATACAATAAAATATTATAAAAATTACATATGAAGATCATAATTTTGATTATTTTATTTGTATTAATAATAGCCACAAACAATAACTTAATCTCTGTGAATAGTCAATATTTTAATAATGTTAATACCAATATTTTTGAAAATTTATTTACTAAAATAAAAAATAAATTTGAAAATATAACTAGTAGTTTGGAATATACTGTAGAAATCAATGCTAATCATATTTTTCCTAATGATACCATCAAGAGCAAAATATTAAAACAAAATCAGCAAGTAGAATATTTAATTCCTGTTCTAGAATATAATTTATTAGGTTTTAAGATATTTGCAACAGATATAAAGGTAAAAACAGAATCGAAAAACATCAATGAAGATGATAAAAGTAAACTAATAATAGAATTTCCAATTATGCAAGCAAAGAATGTTAATGTAAAGAATGAAATATTTGATCTAAATTATGATAATATTGACTTAAGTTCTACTTATGCAATTTATGATCCAGAAATAGATAAATTTACGATTCATATTCCGCTATATGTTGCATCTCGATATCTGCCAAATTGAATAGATTAAAATCATAAATTATGAATAAATAATTTATCATGAAAATCATAAACCAATTCTATAAATCTTTCAATAATTACGTATAAAATATTTAATTTAACTCTATTTAGGTAAATTTTATAGATTTATTGAATATTATATAGAAAATCGAGTAGGCAAAAATTTAATTATCTTAAATTCATCTATAAATTGTATCGAATTGATTTTAAATTGGATCAGGAAAAAGACATGGAAACCCAAAGGAAAAATCTATAGTTTGAAATGCAATCAATGCAAAGAAGGATTTATCTCCAATCACCAAATGGAAGCGCCAATTTGTGGAAGTTGTTTACAGAAAATAAAATCAATTGATTTAACAGTTGATCTTGAAAAAAAATGTATAATATGCGGGAGAAAAGGAGCTATTTATTCTTCCAATAAATGTAATGACTGCTATTTTAAATAATAAATAATTGTTTTACCGGTGCTGTTAACCTAAGCCTACTTCACCTCCAATTTTGAATAGAATTGTATTTCTGATTTTGCATTAAATAAATAAGTAAATAAATAATCTTATCCAATTGTATGCATGTTGTAGATCACAATTGTTATTCTTATTACAATGGCAGTAGTCATCAAAACTCTCAATCCTATCCTTGAAATACTGAATTACTCTTTCAATCAAACTCTTCTCTAAAGAGGAATGCAAATAATGTTTTAAATGTAAAAAGTTGCATGCTTGCGGATACTACGTACCACCATCATTATATACCATATGTTTTCCATATTTCTCGACGAGAGATCTCATAAAATTCTTCAAACATATTTCGTTCCTCAGATACGTATACTCCCAGTACAGACCTATTGACAGATTCAATACAGATCCACAACTAGAAATGTTGACTACCAATTTGTATAATAGTTTCATCTATAACGAATGTGGATATTCTTTTTCTTCTGTAAATCTGCAATGAACCGAATCTTGTATCCAATTCCAGACAGACACATAACTCTATTTTCAGTTTTAAATGGTTCCAATACCCTAGAAGTGTTACGTAAACTAAGACCGAGAAAATACAAATACAAAAAATACATAACAATAAAGGTGGATGTTCTATTTGAGAAATTTAACAAAATTATCAGAGATAGGAAATTCACAGCTAAATTCATTTTGTTAAATTAACAGTGTCCTTTTCATCTATGACAATTGAAATTTTTATTTTGGGTATAAATTTTTTATATGTAATAAAAATACATTCATATACATGAAATCAGAAATAAATTTTTTCAAGTAGTATTTTGTAGCCAGATAATAATCAATATTAATTCAATAGGTCAGTCGATTAAAGTCTTGCAAATTGAAATAACCACAAAACTGTTGCACCTATTGCAGCACTGGCAGGAATTGTAATAATCCAAGCATATACTATTTTCCTTCCTATACCCCATCGTACTGCCGAAAGTCTTCTTGTTGTTCCTACCCCCATTATAGCACCTGATATTGCATGTGTTGTACTAACAGGAATTCCTAACCATGCCATAGTAGTCAATATTACTCCACCACCTGTCTCTGCACAAAATCCCTGGTATGGTTTTAATTCGGTAATACGAAAAGCCATTGTTTTTACTATTCGCCAACCTCCAAAAAAAGTTCCAATAGCTATTGCTGTTGCAGCTGAAAGAATTACCCATACTGGCACTTCAAAACTCTGTGCATCCAAAAATCCTCCAGATATTAGTAAAGCTGTAATTACTCCCATTGTTTTTTGTCCATCATTTGCTCCATGTGTAAGAGAAAAAAATGCAGCTGATACAATCTGTAATTTACCAAAAACACGATTTACTTTTCCTGAATGGGATTTTCTTAAAAAATACATGAGTAATATTCCAAATGTCAAAGCTACGATAAATCCAAGAACTGGAGAGACAACAAGAAATGTTAATACTTTTTCGATACCTCCAAACACTAATGCTTCAAAACCACCGGAAATTAATGCAGAACCAATTAATCCCCCAATAAGTGCATGGCTACTAGAAGATGGTAAACCAAAATACCATGTAATTAAATCCCATACAATTGCTCCAACTAATCCAGCTAATATAACTTCAGCAGTTGAAAAATTAGGTTGTATAATTCCCTTACCTACAGTAGCTGCAATAGCAGTACCAAATACGAATGGACCAATAAAATTGGCTAAAGCTGCCATACCTACTGCTTGAAGAGGTTTTAAAACTCTGGTTCCTACAACGGTTGCTATTGCATTAGCTGCATCATGAAAACCATTTACAAAATCAAAGAAAATAGCAGCAATTATTCCTGCTATAACTAACGAAATTGGTTCCACTTTGATGACATCCCTACAAAAAATAACTTTTAACCATATTTGAGAACAATATCTTCAATTATATCAGCAACATCCATACAACGATCAACAGAAGATTCTAAATTTTGATAAATTTCGTAGTTTTTGAGTATTTGTACTGCATCATTAGTTTCAAATAATTCTGCTATAGCTTTTCTATATATACGATCAGCATCACGTTCGCATTTTTTGATTTTACGACAATGTTCTATTAAATCTCCATTTTTTTTTGATGAATATAATTTTATTAATGAGCTATGTATTTCTTTTGAAGATAATTGTAAAAGATTAGCAAGGTCTAACATATAGGACATTGGTTTTTTAATTTTAAATAGTATAAATCTATCAGCGGTACCATCTACATAATCTAAAACTTGATCTATTGTACTAGTTAATCCCGATAGATCTTCTCTATCCAATGGAGTAACAAATGTTTGTGATAAAGTTGTAAAGAATTCATGTGTAATATTATCGCCTTTAAGTTCGAGTTCTTTTATCTTATCTTTATTCTCAGAAAGTGATTTTTCATAATCTGATAATAGTTCTACGAGTAATGTCGTTGCTTCAACTAATATAGATCCTTGTTTCTCTAAAGAGCCAAGGATTACTTTATCATTAGCACGAGCCCATGTAAGCCAATTACTAGGCAAATTTCCAGATCACATTAACATGTTAAAAGTTAATATTTTATAAAGCATTAGATATTTTTATCTGAACTTTTCTATTATTAATAATATAATATAATTTTATGATATATTATTTTTGATATCAGACTATAGCTAAAGCTCTAATAGGAGAGCCTGATGCTTTTTGCAATTTAAGTGGAATTGCCAATAGCTTGAAATTTTTTTTGTTTATTTTATCTAAATTGCAGAGATTTTCTATTATTATTATATTATTTTTTAAGAGTACTTTATGAACCGAAAAATCTGAATCTATTCCTGCATCGATACTTGGACCATCAATTGCTACGGCATTAATTTCTTTATTAGACAGATAATTAGCTGCCTCCAAAGATAGACCAGGATTTTCGTATACATATTTTTCAGAATTGCGATTATATTCCCATCCTGTTGCAAAAATAATAGCGTCATTTTTTTTAATATCTATACCGCTACCAACTATATCTTCTACGGAAATAAGTTGATTAGATGACTTTGAAATTTTTAACAAATGAACATTCTCCATGAAAAATCTATTTACATCTAGATTATCAATATGCTGTGCTTCTTGAATAAAGTGAGATGGTGCATCCATATGAGTTCCAGTATGTGTGCTTAAAAAAATTACTTCTGAATCATAACCATCAATACTGTATTTAGTCCACTGTAAAAAATAAACATTTGGAGATCCTGGAAAAAGTTTGATATTTGAAGTTATAGTTTGACTTAAATCAACAATCATATTATTTTATGGTAATTCTTTCTTCCTTTTAATTATTTCATTTCCATAGAGAATATGTAAATAAATTTTGCAATATGTTGCCTCGGTTAATTTGTATCTGTCACTAAAAAAATAATAATAGACTAAAACATTATTTCTCTTATTCTTATACAAAAATCACTTCCACTAGAATATAATTCTGCAATAGCTGTGAATTCTGATCCTTTCTTTAAGAGGTTTCTAGGTCCATCATAATCATAGTAGTTTAGCAATGCATACCATTTTTCATTTACAAGAACATAGGCTTTGCCAGATAAAATTTTTTCAATGTAGATATTATATTTTGTTCCAGTTGATTTATTTGGTATTCGATTTAAAGTTATTATTTTATTATTATTTTTTAATTGAATTATATGATGTTTTTCTAATTTCTTTAACGCTTGTAATATAATATCATTATCAAAAGTGAATTTTTCATATAAATAGGAAAAGTCAATTGATGTTTTATTATTTCTTTCCTTTAATAAAATATCATAAATATAGCGATATGCTTTATCAACTAACGAACTCTCGCTTTTTGCTATGAATTTAGTTTGCAGGTTTGGAACCTTATCTATTAGTCCACTTTCAGTTTTAATTTTTTTAAATATGTTTTTATCATCACTGTCAAAATTTGAAACTTTTTTAGTTAATTTGTTTTGTTCCATATTTTTTATATTTGTGTCAATAGCTGCTAATTCTAATTTTGTTAGAGGATCATATGGCGGTGGAGTAATTCGTGGAATTGGTTTTAAAATAGTTTTCATTGAGCTGAAAATTGTTTTCATTTTTTCTATTCGTCTTTTACTTGCGTATAATATGCGCATGTCTACAGTATCTTTGGATGCCAGAATTATTACGTTTCCACTTGATTTTCTTCCAGTTCGACCTTTTCTCTGTATGTGTCTAATTTCACTTGATACTGGTTCATAAAATATAACTAAATTAACATCAGGAATATCTAAACCTTCTTCTGCTATCGAAGTTGCAACAAGTACGTTAAATTCTTTTTTTCGAAATGAATCTAAAATTAGTGATTGTTCATTTTGATTCATTCCAATATCGTTATTTCTACTAGACTGTCCTACAAATCTAAATGATTTGATTCCAGTTTTATTCAATTCATTTACAATATGAGTTGCTGTATCTCTGTAGTGGGAAAATACTAAAATTTGAGAATCTGAATTATCATTTAATAAAACAGAGTTAGTATTATTTCCAGAATTTGTTAGTTCCCCTTTTTTAATTAGATCAATAAGATAAATAAGTTTAGGATGTTCAGTAATATTTTCTAATAGTTGAAAAATATCTTTTGTTCGAGGATCTTTCAGAATTAAAGAATGTGCTTTTCCTTCGCTTGATTCCATTCTCTTTACGAAGGTTTTTAGAGAAAACGGTCCTTGACTTTCTATTAGTTCTATACAATACATTAAAGAAAGAGCAGCAGATTGATTCAATAGAGCTAGATATAAAGGTCCTTTTTCTTCATTTAATGAAACTTTTAAATTTCTTTGAAGAATCTCTCCAAGTTCTAACAAATCTCTTTTAAATACATAATCAATGTTATTTTTTTTTATTAATCCTCTAAATATTAACCATTGTAATTTTTCATGTAACATAGATTTGAACAAAACTATAATTTGTTTATATGTTTCAGGTAATTCTACAAATTCCCATTTTAATTCTATAGGATTTACATATGGTTTGACATCAAAATCATCTTCATTTCTATATTCTATATGTTCTGTATATAGATTATTACATATTTGTTGTATTCTGGTTTTGTCTGAACCAGGACTTGCTGTCATAGCTAAGATTATAGGATATGATGATTGTTCCATGTATTTTTTAGAAATAAGAGTATAAGCATAATCTTTTATAGCTCTATGAGCTTCATCAAAAATTATCAAACCAAATTCCTTCAAGTTTAATCTAGATTCATTCAAATCGTTTCTTATTACTTCAGGTGTAGCAAAAATTAGCTTTAGTGTTTTATCATCCCATATCGTTTTTCTCATAATTGGAGATACTTTACCTGTTACCAACATTGTTTGCTCTTCTGACACTTTGAAAAATGATAAAAATGAATGCAAATGTTGTAATACTAATGGCCGGGTTGGTGCCATTATCAATATTCTACAATGTTTAAAGTTACATAAAATGTCAGCAGCGATCAATACGGAAATAACAGTTTTACCTAAAGATGTAGGTAAAATAATTAATGAATTTTTACCTTTGGATGAATTAAAAATACTATTTTGATATAATCGAGATTCTATAGATTTATCTTTTATCAAAGGTTGTACTACAAATTCTTGGATTTTAGATGTATGTTCATTTTCATTACTAAAGTCTGACATATGCAAATATATTTATTGAAATAGTATATAGTAGTAAGTAATTTAATCCTTTTTATTTTTTAAATTTTGATACTTATACTTATTTTGATCTAGATTTAATATAATAAATATTATTAGAAATAAAGTCATTTATAAATAATTTTGAAAAAAATTTTCAAAAAGAATATTTACATCATATTAGGTAACTCATCTAAGTAACATATAACTATATAAGATCCATAATTAGAGAATATTATCATATATTTTTTAAAGCCTGTTTTCTTCTGATACTGGTGTTAATTTCGCTAGTTCCAGAAGATATAATTTCTATAAGTTTTGCATTTTTAGAATTTGGTTTAATTCTTAATAAACGTCCAAGTCGTTGAATAAATTCTCTTTTGCTTCCAGTTCCACTGACTATTATTCCTAATTCAGCATCCGGTACATCTACACCTTCATCTAAAACTTTTGAAGTTACCAAAACTCTGTACCTACCCTCTCTGAATCCGTTTAGTGCGTCTTCTCTTTCTTGTTTATTGGATTTATGAGTTATAAAAGGTATTAGAAACCGATCAGAAATTAAATAAACTAATTTATTGTGCTGTGTAAATATTATTGTCTTCCTGTCATTATTTTCTGTAAGAATTTTGGCTAATTCTTCAATTTTAGATTGACTATTTAATGCAATATCTAAGGATTTATTTCTAGCCAATAAAGCATTTCGAGCATTTTGGTTTTTTCCAGAAATCATGATTAATTTTTGAAATCCAAGTTGGTTATATCTAATTCCCATCTTATGTAAATAAGACAAATATTGATCATGATTTTTTTGATATTCTATTTCTTCCTCAGGTAATAACTTGACATATCTTTTTTCAACAGTGAATGATGCGAGGTGTTTACCTCTAGCTAATTCATTAATAGTTGATTGATATACTATACCTCCAACTAATCTAGGAAAATCCGTATGTAGATTATCTTCACGTTCATATGTAGCTGTTAAACCTAATCTATAAGGAGATGCAAGTTGTTCTGCAATCGTCCTGTATCCTGGAGCAGCCAAATGATGTAACTCATCAAATATTACAAAATTAAATTTGTTTCCTAAAAAAGATGATCGGATATAAGCGGAATCATATGTGGATACTGTGATACCATTGATATTAAATATACCACCACCGATATTACCGATCTCAATTTTTTGAAAATATTTGGATAAAAATGTTGTCCATTGTTCCATAAGATCTAGCGTTGGAACTACAATCAATGTAGAAGAATTTATTATTTCGATCAATTTGATAGCTATTATAGTCTTCCCAGAACCTGTAGGTAAGATCATGCAACCTTTCTTTCCTACATTGATCCAATTTTCGATTGCTTTTTTTTGATATGGCCTTAAAGATAAATTACTATTTTCGATTGTCAATTTTTGAATAGGAATTAGATCCATAACATTATCTTCATATCTAATCTTACTATTTTGTAAATATGTAATAATATCTTGATAATGCATTGCAAGCGCTCGTAATTGATTTGTTCTTGGATCTATTAGCGAATATGGAATTTGATTTATTCCAGAAATAATAATAGATCCTTTATCATAGTAAAGTATTACTTTAGTGTTTATCGGCAATTGATATCTTAATTATCATATGTCTTAAAAAGAATCCCATTCTAGTTTGTTTGTATAATAATTAATATGTAGGTTGTTTTCTCCATGCAAAAGCCATAAAAACAAATGGAATTAAGAGTATAGCAGTAGCAATAAGAACAGGCTGCATTACCGCACTATCCACGGGGATCCCGACTGCATAAAAATAAGGAAATGGGTATAATCCTGAAACAAAAAACCATACAGCAATGATCATAAGAATAAGTGGACCATTTCTTTTTAGAAATCCTGAAGGTTTCTTATTTGAAATCGCACATCTTTTGCATTTTCTTTCTGATTGAATCAGACATGAAGAGCATACATTTTGATTACAATATGCACAACTTACATGTCCAAATCTTGATCCGCAGATATAGCATTGATTCAATAATGATGGTAAATATGATCGTAAATGACATATTTATTATTTATTGATGTTTTAATATTATCAATTACAAAAAAATGAAAAAATAATATATTAAATCAAACGATCAAAGACTAAATACTTTATAACTTAAAAAAATAAAAAAATTTGATATTTCTTTTTGTTGTCTT